>CAYRSH010000034.1:8240-17294 GCA_964426895.1 uncultured bacterium | reverse complement strand
ATATAAGCCGTTAGGATAAGCATAAGGACTTATTCTAAGGTTGATTTAAACCCGGTTAGTTATGCATACGAACCCAATAATCGTTTTTCGGGTTTAGAATATCCGTTCATGAATACCGTAGATATCCTCGTTATTACCACTGTTGGTGCGCCCTTTTTGGGGTTTTTGATTAACGGCATATTCGGTAGAAAACTCGGCAAACTTCCGGGATGGATAGCCACCCTTATGCTTTTGATTTCCACCATTACCGGAAGTTATCTCGCATACCAAACCCTATTCGGAGGTCTTACCGTTGAAAAAGACCTATACACATGGATGTTTGCCGGGGACCTAAATATTACCGTGGGCTATCTACTCGATCCCCTTTCGGGCATAATGCTGTTCGTTGTAACATTCGTATCCCTTTGGATACACCTCTATTCCATAGGCTATATGGAGCACGATGAGGGTTATTGGAGGTATTTCTCCTATTTAAATATGTTCGTGTTCTTTATGTTGGTTTTGGTTCTGGGAAATTCATTCCCTGTTACATTTGTGGGATGGGAAGGTGTCGGTTTGGCCTCTTACCTTTTAATAGGGTTCTGGTATTTTAGGGATCCACCCCGTCAGGCCGGTATGAAAGCCTTTGTGGTTAATAGAATTGGGGATGCGGGCTTTTTGTTGGGTATGTTTTTAATATTTGCCCTATTTGGAACACTAAAATATACCGAAGTTCATAACTTTGTTTTGCAAAATAAAGAAACATTGGCATTTTCCCTGGCATTAGCGGGCTTGCTGTTTTTTGTGGCGGCAACCGGTAAATCCGCACAGATCCCACTTTATGTTTGGTTGCCCGATGCCATGGAGGGTCCAACACCCGTTTCCGCATTAATACACGCCGCAACAATGGTAACGGCGGGTGTATATCTCGTGGCGAGGACATCGTTTTTATACTCATCCGTTAAGGATGTCCCCATACTTTTTGGTCTATCATCTCCCGAAATAGTGGCCGTAATAGGGGCTTTAACCGCCTTCTTTGCCGCAACTATGGCCCTTGTAAATAACGACTTAAAGAGGATTCTCGCCTTTTCAACCATATCCCAGTTGGGTTATATGTTTTCGGCCGCAGGTATGTTTGGGTATTCCGCCGGGGTTTTCCACCTATACACGCATGCCTTCTTTAAAGCCTTGTTATTCTTAACGGCCGGTTCCGTAATGCATGCATTACACGATGTATTGGATATTCAGAGGATGGGAGGGCTTTGGAAAAAACTCCCATGGACGGGTTTGTTTATGGCAATAGGTGGTTTGGCACTCGCCGGTATTCCTCCCTTTGCGGGATTTTTCAGTAAAGATGAAATCCTTTTGGCAACCCAGGAATTCCCGTTTGTCTTTTGGCTTTTAGTTATTACCGCCTTTTTAACCGCTTTCTACATGTTTCGTATGTTCTTTATGGTTTTCTTTGGGAAACCGCGAGATCATCACCTTTACGAACACGCCCATGAAAGTTCCCCTATAATGCTTATACCTATGGGGGTTTTGGCAATAGGTTCAATAGTTGCCGGTTTTGTCGGTTTGGGAGGTGAGCACAGTTTATGGGCAAAACTCTTTGAGGATGTGTTTGTATTACCCGAACACTTCCATATATCCCATACATCCTTGCCCATGATCCTCGGTATAACGGCCGGTGTTCTCGGAGTTTTATTGGCTTACTTTATGTATGTCCTTGCTCCGAATATTCCCGTTATTATGGCCAAGATTTTCAAGCCCGTTTATGTGGTACTGTATAACAGGTATTGGGTGGATGAGATTTATTACTTTGTTTTTGTCAAGGGTTTAAACTTCATTTCAAAGTGGATATTGTTCTTACTCGTTGATAGGATTTTGATTGACGGTACCGTTAACGCCTTGGCTTGGATATCTTATGCCTTTGGTTCCCTATTCAGAAAATTACAAACGGGTTCCGTCAGGATATACGCATTGTGGCTTGTTGTTGGTGCCCTGTTTATACTCGGAATTTTGGCGCTTTAAACTTTGGGCAGATGGGGAAAGTTTATAACAGTTGAGGGTATTGACGGTAGCGGCAAAAGTTCTTTAATTGAGGGATTAAAGGAAAGATTACTTCAAAAGGGGGTGAAGCCCGAAAGAATAGTTATAACAAGGGAGCCGGGTGGAACCGATTTCGCGGAAGAAATAAGAAAAATCTTATCAAAACCTATACCGAGGGAGCCTTTGGCGGAAGTCTTTGCTTTACTGTCTTCAAGATACGACCACACTAAAAGGAAAATAATACCCGCTTTAAGGGAAGGAAAAATCGTTATAAGCGATAGGTATTCGGATTCAACTTTTGCATATCAGGTTTTTGGTAAGGGGTTGGAGTATTACCTGATAACCCGTTTAAACAAGATAGCGAGTATGAAATTAAAACCCGACCTTACCATCCTTATAGATATAGACCCAAAGATCGCCTTGGAAAGGTTAAAGAAAACCAAGGATTTTGATTATTACGAGAAACTGGGTTTGGAATTTTTTGAAAGGGTTAGATATGGATATTTGGCATTAGCAAGAAGGGCACAGAAGAGGATAAAGGTTATAAACGGAAATCAGAGTGTTGAAGGGGTAATAAACGAGGCTTGGAAGTATGTTGAAGGTTTAATTTTTGGGGAAAAATGAAGGTGGTTTTGGTTTCCGGTGGCACGGGTGGGCATATATCCCCCGCACTATCCGTATCGGCCGAATTGGAGAGGAGAAAAGTATCAAAGGTTCTACTTCTGGGGGGATTGAAGGTTGATTTCCCCGTAAATGAGAGTTTTTTAGAATTTTCCGCAGGTGAGATAAAATTAGGGAATTTGCGTAGAATTTTAAAAGGGGTTTTTCAAACCTTTGATGTTGTCGTAGAGGGAGATGTTTTGTTGGGTTTTGGGGGTTATCCGCAACTTCCACCTATGATAAACGCCATAATCAACAATAAGCCCTTTTTCCTCTTTGAAGGGGATGCCGTTGCGGGAAAATCCAATAAATTATTATCGGTGTTTTCAAGGGGTGTTTTTTGCGCTTTCAGGAGTGCGGTTAAGTTCTTCCCAAAGGGTATATTTGTCGGAATACCCGTTAGAAAATTGGAAGTTTATGAAAGGGAACACGCCCATAAAGTTTTGGGAATTGATACGGAATTGCCGGTAATAGGAATAATAGGTGGTAGTCAGGGTTCAAAATTCCTAAACGAAATTGCAAAAAACTTGGCCGATTTAAATAAGTTTTTTGTT
Organism: uncultured bacterium; assembly: GCA_964426895.1. GTDB lineage: Bacteria > Hydrothermota > Hydrothermia > LBFQ01 > LBFQ01 > Caldipriscus. The sequence goes on along the minus strand of CAYRSH010000034.1, from coordinate 14,052 downwards.
TTGGGAATAGTGGGGAAAAGGGGGGAAAACGCCGAAGGTAAGAATTACAAATTTATAAAATTTTTGGAAGACATTTCCTTATTTTACTCTGCGGTAGATGTCGTTATATCCCGTGCGGGTATGAGTTCCATAGGTGAAATATGCTATTTTAAAAAACCCGCTTTGTTTATCCCATATTCCTATGCAGGGGGTCATCAGGTATTTAACGCTATGGATGTTTATAATTTTGGTGCCGCGGAGATGCTCTTGGAAAGGGATGTAGGTATTGTAAAGGTGGCTGAAACCCTTGAAAAACTACTCAAAAATTCCGAAAAATATATCCGTAAACTCTCCCAATACTTTGAACCCTATGCCGAAAAAAGGATAGTTGATGTTCTAATTAATTGGAAAGCCCCCTGACGGCCAAACCTTATCCCCCGACTGTCTATGCATTTTTGGCGACTCCTCTTTTAGCATTGAACCCCTAACCTGCTACTCACCGAAGTGTGGCCCGTACGCCGAAACCAAAGCATACCTAGATAGATAGGAAGGATAAGCCGTTAAATTCTGGCTTTTCATTCGATTTTTTCGATTTTCTTTTCCCATATAATATTTCCCCCTACATCCAATTTAATAAGGTGCAAACCATTATCATCCATAACCGCCATGTAATTTCCACCAGAAGTTTTTGCAATATAAGATGCTGTACCTGATATTCTCGGCCCTTTCACCTTCCATATATCGTTTCCACTTTCATCAACTTTTACAAAATACGGTACATTATTTCCACCGGCGTTGCAAACATATGTTAAAACATAATAAATGCTATCTACAACAAAGGGAGAAAAAGAACCATATACATTTCCGCTACAACCCGTTGAATATGCAAACTGGGAAACGGAATCCCCACTCTCGTTTATTTTGTAGAAGTAAATCATATTACCTGAAATTGTGGCTATTACATATTCCCCATTGCCATTACCCCTTACGATACCGTTATACGACTTCGTCCATATCGTATTAATGTTGGGGTCTATTTTTAGTGTGGCCGAACCCGAAATAATAAAATTCCCATCAGAAGTCCTTACAATACTTGAAAAACCGCTATAATCAAAATTTCTATGTTGAATATAGTTTCCAGACCTATCGGTTTTTAGAACCATGGCATAAGTATAATAACTTCCCCCACCCCAAATGTCGGATACATTATATACAGCAATAGGCGGATTGGAATTTATTTTGCCCGTAGGTCCCCATCCATCGTCATCATCCTGCAATACACTATAAGCCCCAACTATTAACAAGGTTCCATCCGCCGATTCTTCAAAATCAAAGGGTGAATGGGTTGCACCTATATCGTATGTTTTTCTCCAAATTTTATTTCCCCCATTGTCAAGCATAAGCGCTACGATGTTATAGCCTTTATAATCTCTACTTACCATAACCACGCTTCCATCCATCAACTCCTTCACGATGGAATTACTAATACTATCTAAATTATCCTCCACCCATATCAGATTTCCGGAACCATCAACCTTTAATATAAACCCCAAAGTAGATGCATCGTTATCCCCTCCATAAAAATAACGGAAACCCGAAATGAGCAGAGCGTTATCTCTGGTTGGATATATATAAGTGGGATAGTAGGATGATACTTGGGTTTGAGTTGGTGATCCTCCAGATCCAAAGGGTTCTCTACATGTAGCAATGGCTATCATAATCACGGCCAAACCTACCCGTATAAGCAACATTTTTGCCTTTATATTATTGGTATTATAATGATGAATAAACCAGTTTAAACTATGCCCTTTGAAACCCATTCCCCATAAATAAATTCAACGGGGATATAATACCTGTTGATGCTAATGGTTTTATCGTATTGGGCACTTGTTAAGCCTGTTGGTGAAAATGCGGATGCTTTGAATTTGGCAAACAGGGGTGTGAAAATATACGAATACCTGCCGCAATACGGATATATAGCCCATGTCCCGAATGGTGTTAAACTCCCAAACTTCCAAATAACGAAAATCCCAGCGGAGTTAAAAATAGCAAAGGAAATATATGAAGGTAAGTTCGGGGATGCAAAGGATGGCTCACTCGTGGAACTCTTGGTAGTAGGTTTTCCAAATGCGGATAAAAGGACTTTGGAACTTGAAATAAAGAAATTGGGATACGAACCCGTACCCTTTGAAGATGTTCCAAGGTTTAAGGTCTTGGTTCCAGGAGAGGAGGTTTTATACTTTTCCCAAAGGATGGCATCTTTGCCTTACGTCGCGAGGATAGAACCCAACTATAAAAATTATTTGTGGAATAGGAATACGAGGTGGTCTTTCCAAACACATGTATTTGGCGATTCTTTGGTTTGGGCTCACGGACTGCACGGAGAGGGGGAAATAATAGGTGTGATGGACACGGGTCTTGATTACTACTCCTGCTTTTTCAGGGACACATCAGTTATAATGCCAGGTCCATCCCATAGAAAGGTGGTTAATTATAGGCAATTGTCACCTTATGCCGATGATTTCGCGACATGTCCGGGTGAACATGGAACACATGTTTCTGGAACAGCAGCCGGAGACCCAGATACCACAGGTATATTTTTGGATTTTAGGGGTATGGCATATAAGGCCAAAATCACATTTGGAGATGCCGGGGGTCCGAGTTGTAGCAGTTGTGGGGGTATATGCTATTCGTACTCAATAAACACGATTTTTACTTGGTTTTACAACGATGGGGCAAGGGTTATAACGAACTCTTGGGGAAGCAATATAAACGCTTATACCACAAACGCCCGTGATGCCGACCAGTTTATGTGGGACCACCCGGATGCCTTGGTTTTGTTTGCCGCTGGAAATAACAGTGACGCCTCATCTTATGAAGATGGTACCGTTGGAGCACCGGCAACTGCAAAGAACATTTTAACCGTTGGTGCGGCCGGGGCGTTTTCAAACGCGGCAATCCCTCCGGATGAGAACAGGGCCTGGTATTCCAGCCAAGGCCCCACATATGACGGTAGAATAAAGCCCGATGTTATGACACCAGGGGGGGATAACAGGTTTACCCCAAGTTATATAACATCCGCGAAAAACAGGACGGATAGGACATATTCCTGCGCCGTTGTTGGTTCGGGATTTATGGGTACATCTATGGCAACCCCTGCCGCGGCAGGTGCCGCCGCAATCGTAAGGCAATACTTCCGCGAGGGTTGGTATCCAACGGGTAGCCCGGTATCGTCAAATGCTTTTAACCCACAAGGCTCACTTTTAAAGGCTATGCTTATAGCATCGGCAGAAAAACTGTTAAACGAAAACCTCCCACCTAATAACGCAATAGGTTGGGGAAGGATAAACTTGAAGAGGGCTTTGTTCTTTGACGATATGGCGGAAAAGCACAGGCTTTTTGTGGTTGATGATAGTATTGGGGTTCAGGCCGGTGCAACGGAGACATATAACATACCCGTGGGTTGCCCTTCCCAATTTACAACCCCTTATTTCAAGGTGGTTTTAGCTTGGACTGACGCACCCGGAAGTACATTACAAAACAACCTTGACCTTGAAGTCATAGCGCCGGATGGAACGGTGTATAAAGGGAACAAGTTCTCAGGGGGTCAATCAATACCAAATCCACCTGGACCTACGGATTATGTAAATAATGTTGAGGTTGTTTATGTTGAAAACGCCCAAAGGGGGTATTGGACGGTAAATGTCAAGGGTATAACATTAAACAATCCCAAACCGGGTGGTCAGCCTTATAGCCTCGTCGCCATAGACGGTGGTCCCTGTGGAAATAACGATCCTTTGGGCGTTAGTGAAGATGTTATTTCTACAAGGGTTTCCATTACAAAGCCGTTTATCGTAAAAGGGAGAAATATAGCGCTGCATGAGCCCGCTAAAATATACACATCAACGGGAAGGCTCATAGGTGAGTTTGGCAAGGGTGAAAAGGTTGAACTAAACAAAGGTGTGTTCTTCATCAAGGCCGGCGATAGGGTTTATAGGGTTATAATCAGATAATTGGTGTTATTCATCGTAGGGAAAAGGGGAGGGGGTGTTGGTAAGTTTTTGAGTGAGATTGAGGGTGAGGACTTTAAGGTGTGGGAGGTGGAGGGAAGGGGATTTCCGGAGATAAAGGATTACGAAGCGGTTGTTATCAACGGATATTTTAAGGATTTGAACCCCGAAAGTATTAATGTCCCCAAGTTTTTCTTCTTTCACGGTTTGAGGGCTTTATCAAGGAAAATGGTTTTGGGAGGTTTTGAGAAAAACCCTTTAAATCTTTATAAACTCTCAAAGTTTAAAAATTGGGTAAAAAAGTTTGACGGTTGGCTTGCCCCGGGTTTTTCAATGGCGGAGATGTGCCGTAAGTTTTATGGGATAAATCCTTATGTGGTTCATATAGGTTTGGATTTTAGCAAACTTCCAAAGCCTAAGGGTTTAAATAGGGAAAGGGCGTTATTATGGGTGGGCAGAAATGCTTGGATAAAGGGTTTTGACAGGTTTTTAAAACTCCTTAACCTTACCGGATATGAAGGTTGGGTCGTAGGTTTGGAGGGTAGGGACAGAAAAAATGTTAAGTTTTTTGGGTATGTTGAAGATTTATCACAATTTTACGAGAAGACTTACGCATTAATAGTATCGTCATATTACGAATCCTTCTCTTTAACCTCCCTTGAAGCCCTTTATTACAACACACCGGTTTTAACACTTAAAACATCCGGTGGTGTATGGGAGATACTCCAAATGCTGGGTTTATACGATTACGGCTTTGATTCCTTAGAGGATATGGCGGAATACATAAAAAGCGGAATTAAACCCCCAAAGGCAAACCTTGAATACTTTTCAATTCAAAACGCAAAAAATAGGCTTAAAGAATCCCTTAGGGTTTTAATACGAAGAGCACAATAGAACCGGTGCTTTCCCTTATAGGTACTATTTCCGAAAAACCACTTTCTTTGAGCAGGTTTAATATATCCCCGTAATTCCTTTGTAAGAAATACCAATTCGCAAACCACTGGTAAAATGTCTTGTCATACCTCTCGGCATCTTTAAAAGATACGACTATAATTCCATCCGGGTTAAGCATACCTTTCCAAGATATTAACATCTTTTTAACGGCCGAATCCTCAACATAATCCATTAAACCAACGCTGTAAATTATATCAAATTTTCCCAAAGATGGGAAATCAAACCGGAGGGCATTACCCTTAACAAACTCAAATTTACCCCTTATATTTTCCTTTTCCAACCTATCTTTAACATAATCAAATGCTTCCTCATCCATATCCAAGCAAACAAACTCCGTTCTTTTAAAGTCCAAATGATCCTTGAACATAAAATATTCACGGCATGGGCCACTTGCAACATTAAGAACCCTAAGATTTCCGTTTCTTTTATATGTTTCCATTGACAATATCCTACCCATTGTTTCCATACGGTGCTTTACGGCCCTCGCCAGTTTTGTGTTAAAACCAAAAATATCCAAATAACCACCCAACCCTTTGCCCTTCGGAAAACCTTCATAAATACTTTCTAATATTTTAAAATCCCCCGGATAACCCTTTGGCCAACTCCTCGCCCAAGAAAAAGCCCAACTCTGACGAAAGGCGGGATCGGTGATTTCCCTAAACATTCCTTGCAATTCCCCTTCATCATCGCCCTTGTATTCGGAGCATATTTTCACCACTTCGCATATTTTTTCCCTTATGGTATGGTATGTACCATCAATAGAGGGATACATTCCCTCAACTTTTTTGGAAATATCCATAAGGAAATCGTTCAGTTCTTCTGCCTTTTTAAGTATTTCATCCCTTCCCATAACCGATAATTATAAAGTT
>CAYRSH010000034.1:0-8140 GCA_964426895.1 uncultured bacterium | reverse complement strand
TTCTTCTGCCTTTTTAAGTATTTCATCCCTTCCCATAACCGATAATTATAAAGTTGTAAATTTACCAGTTTAGGAATATCTCTAAGGACGGGAATAACGGCAGTTGGGGGATTGTTATCCTTTGAGGTGGGTCTTTGGAGTAGTCGTAGAAGTATGTGAATACATTTTCCCGGTTATAAATGTTTATAACCGAAATGGATAATTTCCCCTTAAACCGTTTAATGCTAAAAGTTTTTGATATATAAACATCCGCCCTGTGATATGGGGGATACCGTAAGGAATAGGGATAACTATAAATCTCCTCCGTTCTCAACCTTGCGGGCAGTCCCGTTCCGGGGTCATAAATGGTGTATATATCATACCTACCGATAGCGCCCGTGTAAGGAAGCCCACTCTGATAGGCAAACCTAAAACCCCCTTCAAAACCCCTACGGATATCATAAGATAATGTAATTATAACCGCATTTCTCCTATCATACGGGGAATTCATAAGGGAATCCGAAATTTTTACCCTGCCAACCAAAAAGGAATAAGACACCATACCCCTAAGCCTTCCCATGTCCTTTCTAACATAACCGTCAAACCCGTAAGCCCAACCGTATCCCTTTCTAAACAAAGTCCCAAAAATATCGTTTGGATCAACATTGGGGTTGTCAATCAGTATGTATGGGTAGTCTTTATAAAACCCCTCTATTTCCCAATCCCCCCAAGGAGTTATTCCGGATAAGCCCAAGGAGTAATGGTATGCCCTTTCCGGCTCAAACCCCCTATAAACCGGAACCCAGTAATAAAACGACGATAGGACCTCACCGAGTGTTCCACCACCTCCGGATAAACCCACATAATACTGGTGGAAAATGCCAAATCCACCCTTTAATGCTACATCCGGGGTTAAAAATATCTTAAAGGTTATCCTTGGTTCTGGGTTTAAATATATTACATCCCTTTTTGGGTCGTTTATAAGTTTTCTCAAAAAGGCGTTTATACGAAATCCAAGGGATAGGTTGTACAAACCCCTTTTTAGCATATACTCACCGAAAATGGCCGATGCATAACCCATACCCGAGAATTGGAAATTGGAACCGAAAAATTCCTGCTCAAATTTCCCCGTACCCCTTTGAACATCTAACCCCATGCTTACCTCCCTATCTTCGGATATGCTTATAAAGTTCGTTTTAAACTCCGTTAAATCCATAGGTGATTTTATGGAAACAAAGTTTTGGTTTTCATACCCGACGGATATCCCGTTTGTAAAATATGTACTGCCGAAAGTGGTGAAGTTTATCCAATTGCCAAAGATAACCCTTGAATTAAATGCCACTAAATCGTTTCCCCAAAATGTTTTCAAAAAAGCCCTGTTAATGGTGAAGTTGAAGTGATCCCTTCCGTGCATAAATGTGGTGGAAACCGTCCATTTATCGTTTAAGTTATAATACACCTTTCCCAAAGCATCGTAAAAATAATATGGAAAATCGTAATGAAAGAGTTTAAGCGTGGCGTCAAAGTAAGACCTCCTGAGAGATACCAACCCCCCAAATCTTTCACCTTTAAATGTTTGGAGTACCTTTGTCGCTAGAAGGCTTATTGAAAGGTTCCCGTAAATACTATCCGGTTCTAAGGTTTTCATATCCAAAACGGAAGACATAACACCTCCAAATTTTGGTGGGAAGTTTGACCTGTAAAATGTAAAGCTTTCAAGGGCATCCGAATCAAAAACGGAAAAGAATCCACCCAAGTGATAGGGATTAAAGATAGTTGCGTTATCCAGTAAAACGGCGTTTTCGTTTGGGCCACCGCTCCTAACGGAAAACTTTCCTGAGAAATCCGCTAAACCCAAAACCCCCGGAAAATCCTGAATAGTCCTTAAAACATCCGCCGTAATAAATGTGGGGATTTGCCTTATAACCTCTGCCTTAAACCTTATTGCCTGACCCGTACCCTTTTTGAATTCTTCCCTCTTGGCTGTAATAATTATTTCGGGTGTTGTTAACGGTTCATCCTTTAAAAGTATGGTCTTGTTTATTACGGTATCCCTTCCCTCTACCACAAAGGTATAGGTTTTTTTACCAATCGCATTTACCTCTATTGTCCATCTACCATCCGGGAGTTTTAAGTAAAAATAACCCCTTTCATCCGAATATGTTCCCTTTTTTAACTCCTTAACCCTTATAACCGCAAATGGGATTTTTTGATTTAAACTATCCCTTATCTCACCTTCAAGGGTTATGTGGTTTAAAATTAGAGATAACATAAACTGCCGATTTTAAGGATGATATGGAAAGTTGGAATACACCTTTCACCTTTAAAATATTTTGTTATGCTCTTAGTGGCGGCCATAAATGTTGAAGTGGGTAAGGTTTGGTTTCCTATAAACGATAAACTTAGAAATATAATCTTGGTTTATAGTTTGATGTCAGATAAAGTCCTCGGTGGTGATGCAAATTTAAGCATATCCTTTAAGTCTTCGGGTAAAAAGGAATTTACGGATAAGGTTAAACAGAAATTGCCAAAGGGTAAGCATGCAATTTTGTTTTATGAAAGCGTAGCGGGCTGGGAAAATTTGGTATTTAAGGGTAATTTGAAGGGTAAGGGTATAGATTTTAAAAACGAGGATTCCATCCGTGGATATGGAAATATTAAAACCTCTTCCTTAATCCTCGCATACAACATATCGGAAAACGATTCAACCGCCCTATTCAAGAGGGGAAACCTTTATATAAGGCCTTGTTTCTCCTGTGTTTTTTATAGGAATTTGAATTATTACTTGGAGGTGGTATCCGACAGTTCCTTTATAGTTGTAGGTGCTATATTTGATGGGGATAAGCCTGTATTGAGACTTCCTCCCAAAACATTTAACTCATCATCAACGGTATATTCCCAAGTTCCGATAGAGGGCTTAAAAGATGGAAAATACCGTTTGGTAGTAGAAGTTATTTCCCCTTCTCTTGGGGAAAAGATCACATTGGAAAGGGAGTTTTTCATTTCGCCGTATGGGGACGATATAGCCTCGTTTATAGATTACATAGCATCGCCAAAGGAAAAGGAAGAGTTTGGAAAGATTATAACCTTGGATGGAAAATTGGCATTTTTGAAGGGTTTTTGGGAAAAAAGGGGATGGGAGTATTACTTGGAGTTTAGGAAAAGGGTTAAATATGCCGATAGCGCCTTTTCAACACCGGCTTTAAGGGGTAGATATACCGATATGGGTAGGATATATATAAAGAGGGGGAAACCCGATGAGATAACATCCGTTGATATGGGTATTAGCGATAAACCCTATATTAGGTGGATATACTATTCCGGAGGGGGATACGATTATATATTCGGTGATCCCGTGGGTACCGGCGAATATGTATTAATAAAGACAAACGACCCAGGGGAGACGAGGTTTTCCAGACCTTCATCCATCCCTTCACTTGATATAAACAGGGAAACTTATTGGGAATGGTGAATCAAACGGTTTTATAATTCCCACTTATGATGTTTTCCGAAATTGAAGAATTGGTTGAGGAAATGGAAACCATAAGGGGGTATCTTTAACATAGGGGAAATTGAAGAGAGGATAAAGGCCTTGGAAGAAGAAAGTGGGAAGTCGGAATTTTGGAGTGATCCCGGCAAGGCATCCGAAAAGATGAAAGAATTAGGGGCATTGAAAAAACTCTTAGAGGATTACAGGGATTTGTTGGATAGAATAGGTTATGTAAGGGAAGTTTATGAAATGGCCGAAACTGATCCGGATATGTTAAAAGAGTTGGAAGAGGAGATTAAAAGGTTAAAAAAGAATATATTGGATTTTCAGATAAGGACACTATTCACACAAAAGGAAGATGTGCAGAATGCTTTTTTAGAAATCCATCCCGGCGCCGGTGGAACCGAAAGCCAAGACTGGGCAGAAATGCTTTTGAAAATGTATATTAGATGGGCTGAAAGAAAGGGGTTTAAAGTTGAAATATTGGACTATCAAAAAGGGGATGTGGCGGGGATAAAATCCGCAACATTGCACATAAAGGGCCCTTATGCTTATGGTTATCTAAAAGGGGAAAAGGGTGTTCATAGACTGGTAAGAATCTCACCCTTTGACGCCAATAAAAGGAGGCATACATCCTTCGCAGCGGTTACGGTATATCCCGAAATGCCCGAGGTGGAAGTTGAGATAAAAGAAGATGAAATAGAAATAGAAACTTTTAGATCCGGTGGTCCGGGTGGCCAGCATATGCAAAAGAATGAAACCGCCGTTAGGGTTAGACATATACCCACAGGTATAACCGTTGTAATGCAAAGCGAAAGGTCTCAGCACCAAAACAAGGAAAATGCTTTAAAAATTTTGAGGGCAAGGCTTTACGAGTATTATAAGAGACGGCAAGAGGAAGAACTTGAAAAACTTATGGGTCCAAAATCATCAATAGAATGGGGGCATCAGATAAGGTCTTATATTCTACACCCCTATAAACTCGTTAAAGACCATAGAACCGGATACGAAACTGGAAACGCCGAGGGTGTTTTGGAAGGGGATTTGGATGAATTTATAAAGGCTTATCTCGTTCAACAAAAGGTAAAAAGGTGAGGGTGGGAATAATATGCCTTTTTCCGGAATACTTTAAAAGCCCTTTAAATTATGCACCTTTAAGGAAGGCTTTGGAGAAAAGGATTTTGGAAATAAAATTTTTTTCCCCGATAGATTACGCCGAGGGTCCAAAGGATGTTGAGGATTACCAATACGGCGGTGGTGAGGGGATGGTATTAAAAGTAAATTACATAGTAGAGGCGATAAAAGATGCGAAAAATTGGTTAAAAAACGCCCCGGTGTTCTTACTGTCTTCTTCCGGTAAAAGGATGAATCAGGAGGACATTAAAGAAATCGCCAAGTTGCCCGAAATTATACTGGTTGGCGGGCATTATAAGGGGATTGATAGCAGGATATACGACTACATTGATGTTGAAATATCTATTGGGGATTTTATAATTTCTTCGGGGGAATTGGCATCTTTGGTGGTATTAGATGCCGTCGTTAGGCTCTTGGAAGGGGTATTAACGCATAAGGGTTCGGCCGAAACGGATTCTTTTTATGATAACCTTTTGGAAGGGCCCGTTTATACCCGTCCTTATGATTTTGAAGGGAAGAGGGTTCCGGATATACTTTTAAGCGGGAATCATAATGCCATAGCCTTGTGGAGAAGGGAGCAGGCCTTAAAGAGGACATTGCTTTTTAGACCGGATTTACTCAAAAATGCAAACCTTGACGAAACGGATAAGGAAATATTAAGGAAAATTGCAAGCGAAGTTTGTGAAATCCTTAGGGTTTTATAACGCCCGCTATTTCGGGATTTTTTAAAAGATTATTCAATTCCTCGTCGCTTAACCTTTGTGGTCTATCCCTACGCACATCAACAACGCATAGGATTTTTAAAACACTCCCCTTGTTTGCCACAAACTGGTGGGGTGTTAGGGGTGGAACGAATATACCGTCAAGGGGTTTTATGTCGTATATCTTATCACCTACCAATGCTGTTCCTTCACCTTCCAATACCAAAACGGCGTGCTGGTGTTGGTGTTTTTCTAAGGATGTTGCACCTCCGGGTTCCACCACAAAAACCCTAACCTCAAAGTTCAAACCCTCCTCCTCCCCGAAAAGGACATACTTAACCACATCCCTATTACCCTTGTATTCATGCCTTTTTGAGTTTTCCCAAATGTTGCCGTTATACCTCAAATGCACCTTCATATAACCCTCAATTCCTTACCAACCTTTATAAACTTATCAACCGCAAAATCCAGATCTTCCTTGGTATGAACCGCAGAGATCATAACCCTCATCCTTGCCGTCCCCTTTGGAACCGTTGGATAAACTATTGCCTGAACGAATACACCCTCTTCAAAGAGCCTTTTGGAAAACTCTTGTGTTGTCTTCTCATCCCCTATTACTATCGGTGTTATGGGTGTTTGGGATTTCCAAGTGTTAAAACCCGCCTCCTGCATCCTCTTCTTAAAGTAGTTTGCGTTATCCCAAAGTTTTTTAACCCTATCCTCACTCTCCTGCAAAATCCTAACCGCTTCTATGCATGCTGCAACATCCGGGACGGTCATCGCGGAAGAAAAGAGGAAAGGCCTTGATTTTTGCCTTAAATACTCCACTATAACGGTTGAAGATGCGGCATATCCACCGACAACACCAAAAGCCTTTGAAAGTGTCCCTATTTCTATATCAACCTCCCCGTGTAGGTCAAAGTGATCTACTATACCCCTACCACCCTTACCCAAAACTCCCTCCCCATGGGCATCATCCACCATAACTATCGCATCGTATTCTTTTGCAACTTTAACAATATCGGGTAAAGGGGCTATATCCCCGTCCATTGAGAAAACACCATCCGTGACTATTAGCGCCCGCCTGAACTTATGCCTGTTTTCCGCCAACTTTTTCCTCAAATCATCAACATCCGCATGGGCATACCTTATGATCTCCGCCCTTGAAAGCCTGCAACCGTCTATTATTGAAGCGTGGTTTAACTCATCCGAAAATATACCGTCTTCTCTACCGACTATTGCGGGTATTACGGATAGGTTGGATTTAAAACCGCTCTGATATGATATTACCGCCTCGGCCTTTTTAAACTCCGCAAGCATTTTTTCTAAAATAAGGTGGAGGCTCATAGTTCCGGATATAGTTCTAACCGCGGCGGGGCCTATGCCGTATTCGTCAATCGCCTTTTTTGCCGCTTCCCTCAACCTCGGTTCGTTTGCAAATCCCAAATAATTATTGGATGTAAGGTTTAAAACCCTCTTACCATCAACTATGACCCAAGCATCAACGGGGCTTTGTACGGTTCTGATATTCACATAAAACCCCGTTTCCTTTAAATTCTCTATTTCCGCCTTAATCTCTTCAACAAGTTTTGCATTTGCCATAATTTTCTAAAATACCCCTAAACGCTTTAAGGCTATTACAGCCCCTAAGCCCAAAAATATCCCCATAGTCCCCCCTCTAAAAGCGCTGTTAAAGGCTTTTGGTTTTAACTCCTTTATGGGGGTTAGGGTGTATGCGGTATAACTATAAACTGCGCAAGCCATACCGCCGGCACCCGCGCTTATCAATAAAGGTATCCCCCCACTTAAACCCGAGGAGAGGTAAAAAACCAAAACTTCTGCCCCGGAAGTCGCGGCACAGGAGGAGTATGACCAAAAGGACATGCTTGTTTCCACCACAGTATCCTTTGCAACATTTATATCCGAGGATACAAGCAAAAGGAGACCTATCATGCCCTCTTAGGATCTTGAAGTTCCCTTATCCTATTTCCCGTTATCCAAGAAACTTCAAGTTGCCCTTTTAATATCCTTCTTCCGTTTTCAAGGAGTTTTTCTTTGTCGTATAGGAGATCTTCCCTCGTATATCCGGGTTTTCTCCTCTCTTTAACCATTACTATCGCATCCGTGGGACAAACCTGAACGCACAACTCACACTGCATACAGGCCTGAAAGTCCAAATAAAACTCCTTTGCAAACGTTTTTTTCTTGGTGCTACCATCGGGTAAGGTAATGGTTTCCATACCCCTAACAACGGTTATTATCTGTGAAGGGCATATGTTTTGGCATAACTGACAGCCTATGCAGTTTTCCTCACCCGTTTCGGGGTTATATGTTAGGGCAAACCCCCCAAGCCTCCACCTATCCGGAACCTCCCTAATTTTATTCGGATACATAACCGTAACGGGTTTTTTGAATATGTGTTTGAAATTCACGAACATATTCCTAAGAAGGCTCATAGCGGGTATTTTAAGGTTGAATTATCTCATTCCTTTCGTTTAAAACGATTATCTTAGGTTTAACATCTTTTGCCTTATCAATCTCAAACCAGCCAAAGGCCATGATTATCAACCTATCGCCTACCTCTACGAGCCTCGCGGTCCCCCCGTTCAACTGAATTACTCCCTTTTCATCCGTAGGTATAACATAGGTTTCAAACCTACCACCGGTTTCCACATTAACTATTAAAACGCTTTCATACGGTAAAATTCCCACCTCATCCAAAAGTTCCCTACTTATAACTATACTCCCCTCATAATTCAAATCCTTATCCGTAACCCTCGCCCAGTGTATCTTTGCCCTCAAAACCTTTACCAACATGATTATACGGGAATTTTAA
>CAYRSH010000033.1:5031-18595 GCA_964426895.1 uncultured bacterium | reverse complement strand
GTCAAAGAAGTAATCTTAGAGTATTAACCTCTTTGCGTTCATATATGCATAAGGCATATGGAATACGGCAAAGGTTTTTAAGACATAAGCCCCCTCGGAACCACCGCCGTTTGCCAAGTGAAAGCCCAAGAGATTACCCTATAAATGTTAGCATCTTGGCATTATAGGGATATACAACATCGCCAAGGGGTTGGTATGTCGGTTGATAAGACCAGAATTCAATCGTTTCATAAACCAAATAACCCAAAGCCAAACCGTCTGATGCACCCGTAAAAGATGCAACCGATACGGGTTTTTTAATACCATGGTTTTTTGCATAGGTTGCGCTTACAAGGAGGTAATCCGTTGATGAAAGACCGGAATACAACAGGCTGCTCGCCAAATCCCTTGAAAAGAACAGGGTACAACCGCCCACCAAAACCGGATAAACCCCACACCCGAGAACCCCTTGTGAGAGGATATACTTTACCACCTCCCCCTTTGAACCTCTAAGGGTATCCCCTTCCGCCTGAACGGAAAGGAGAAAAAGTGCTACCATAAGTTGGTTTTACAACTTCTCGGAAACGCTCTTACCCTGCATAAAGTATAACAAATAATCCGGACCCCCGGCCTTTGCATCCGTTCCGGACATGTTAAAGCCTCCAAATGGATGAACGCCCACTATGGCCCCCGTGCATTTCCTGTTTATGTAGAGATTACCCACATGGAATTCGCACTTCGCCCTGTATATCTTTTCCCTGTTCTTTGTAAATACCGAACCCGTAAGCCCATAAATCGTATCGTTTGCTATTCTCAAAGCATCGTCAAAATCCTTGGCCTTTATAACGGATAAAACCGGCCCGAATATTTCTTCCTGCGCTATTTTCGCGTTTGGCGGCACATCTTTAAAGATTGTGGGCTGTATGTAATAACCCTCGTCGTATATACCACCTTTTAGTTTTTCACCCCCAAATACCAACTCACCCTCGTTTTTACCTATCTCTATGTAGTTTAGGATTTTCTTTTCCGCACCCTCGTTTATTACCGGACCCATAAACTTGTTTTCCGCCGGGTCTCCAACCTCTATCTTCTTAGCCTCCTCTATTACCGCCTCCAAGATTCTATCATAAACATCTTCAACTATTATTAACCTTGAAGCCGCCGAGCACTTCTGCCCCTGATAACCATATGCGGACACCACTATTTGATTTGCTATAAAGGGTATATCCTTTTCGTCAATATCGTTATCCACTATTATTGCATCCTTTCCACCCATTTCTGCTATAACCCTTTTCAACCATTTTTGTCCCGGTCTTATCTTGGCGGCCTCCTCGTATATCCATGTACCCACATTCATTGAACCCGTAAATGCAACCATACGGGTTTTTGGATGCTTTACGAGATAACCGCCCAAGGAGCCACCGGGTCCCGTTAAAAAGTTTATAACCCCATCCGGGAGACCGGCTTCCCTCATAACATCCATAAAGAGGTATCCCATCATGGGGGAATCCGAAGCGGGTTTTAAAACCACGGTATTACCGGTAACAACAGCGGCGGTTGTCATTCCGAGGAGTATGGCCAACGGGAAGTTCCAAGGAGGTATTACGACCACAACGCCAAGGGGAATGTAAAAGTACTCGTTGTTTTCGCCATAAATATAAGATAACTCTTGATTTCCCGCAAATTTTAGCATCTGGTGGGCGTAATAGTCCAAGTAATCTATGGCTTCGGCAACATCGGCATCGGCTTCAACCCAGTTCTTGCCAACCTCATAAACCATCCATGCCGTTAATTCAAACCTGCGACGCCTTAAAACCTCTGCGGCTTTAAATAAGAAGGCCGCCCTCTCCTCCGCTGGGAACCTACTCCAAAATTCAAAGGCCTTCCAGGCCTCCTCTATTGCCAAATTGGCCTCTTTTTCACCCGCCTCGTAAAACTCCCCGACAACTTCATCCTTGTGTGCGGGATTATAAGATTTAAAAACCTTATCCGTTGTATATTCCTTTCCACCTATTATTAGGGGATACCTCTTACCAAATTGGCTTTTGGTCTTTTGTAAGGCTTCCTTTATAGCCTTAACATTTTCTTCCTTTGAAAAATCCGTTAAAGGTTCTGGTCTGAAAGGTCTCATAGGCGGGTATTATACGCTTGGTCAGTTTTTGGACTTCCTAATTATGTATTCCCTTTTGCAGAATATACAGGTTGCTACGGTGTTGTCCTCAATACTTTCATCGTTTAAAACGGTTTCCAAAAGCCTTTCGTAATCGCACCAACACTCATACACATAATCCCTCTCGTCTATGGGTTCGGCATCATCACCCGCTAAAAACTTCAAAAGGTCAATTGAATCCCTCCCCATTGAAAGGTATTTGCTTACGGAAAACCCATTTAACTTTTCTTCAACACCGCTTATTTCTTCTACCGTTGCATCCGCCAAAACCTCAATTATAAAACCCCCCGCACTAACCACCTGTCCGTACTCCCCAACCAAAACCCCCAAACCCACCGCACTCCTCCTCTGCTCCGATTGGTATAAAAAATAAGCGAAGTCCTCGCCTATTTCACCGCTGATTATAGGAACCTCACTAACATATCCCTCCCTTATAACCCTAATTATACCTCCCCCCACAATTCCGGCAACATCCAACTTTTTATCGGACCTTACCGGTAAATCCGCATTGGGATTTGCTATATAACCCCTTACCCTTCCATCCGTCCTAACCTGAGCTATAACACGCTTTGCCGGGCCTGAACAAACGATTTCAACCGTTATATTCTTGGGTTGCGTCCCCCTTATCATCAAACTATAAAGTATAGAACCCGTTAAAACCCTGCCGAGTAAAGCGGTGGCGGTTGGTGATGTCTTATGAATATCCCTTGCCTTCGCAACCACATCCGTGCTGTTTATAACCCCGAATATCAAATTCCCCCTCCTCGTCAAAAGGGCTTTACCCATTTTAGACCTCCATAATAATGCCGTTTATTATTCCGAATGCCTTATCCTTACCCACAACAAAACTCTCAACAAATGTTATCTCCAATTTCTCCGCGAGTTCCCTTATGGCGTTTGTTAAACTTATATCTTCGTCGGATGGTTGGATGGATCCGTCGGGATGGTTATGCGCCATTATGAACTGCGATGCCCCGTATTTGAATACGGGTTCAAATATCTCCCTCGGATGAACCATTACGGAGTTTAAACTACCAACTGCTATTAACTCCGTTTTTATGTGGAAACCCCCACCGTCATACATAATTATCACCAATTGCTCCTTACGGGAATGGGACATCTCGTAAAATACATTTGAAAGGTGTTTTCTATCAAAGGGCTGGGATTCTTTGAAATAGACCCTCCTACCCAACTCAAACGATGCGGTTAACCTCAAAGCCTTCGCGTTTCCTATCCCCTCAACCTTTGAGAGGGCTTTTATCGGCATTTCGGAAAGTTCTTTTAAGGTAAAACTTTCAATTAAGGATTTTGAGAGTTCAAAAACATTTTTCCTCCTCGTTCCTGTTGATAAAACCAAGGCCAACAGTTCATCATCGCTTAAAGCCCTAATACCCGATAACAAAGCCTTTTCACGGGGTAGAATTCTCTTCAATCCTTTAAACCTCCCCTTGCGTATATCTCGGTTATCTGCCTTTGGAATAGTACGAATACGAGTAATGCGGGTAAACTGCTTAAAAAGGATGCGGCCATAAGGGCGGGATAGTTTGTCGTTTCACCCTGTGCGAAATATGCCACTGCCAGTTGAATCGGTCTTAAACCCTTATCGGAAACAACCAATAAAGGCCACATAAAGGAATTCCAGGTATAAACGGCGCTAAAAATGGCTATCGTAATAATTATGGGTTTAACTATTGGAATTGCAACCTTGAAGAGGAATGTTAAATCCCCACCCCCATCAATATAAACCGCATCCCTTAAATCCCTCGGTATATTTCGGAAGGCCTGCCTTAAAAGGAATATGGAATAAATGTTTGCTATCCAAGGGACAACCAAACCCGCAAAGGTATCCACCATTCCCAACCTTTGAACCACTATAAAGAGTTGTAGGATATAAACCGGCATTGGTATAGAGGCCATTAAAAGCAAAAAGGAAAACAAAACCTCCCTTCCCCTAAACTGCAACCAAGAAAAAGCATAGGCGGCAAAAATTGATGTTATCAATTCGCCAAGCACTATAAACACTATCATGCCGAGTGTTATAAGGATACTTGTTCCCAATTGGAGTTTTGTTAGGGCGAGTTTATAACCTTCAAGGGTTATCTCCTTTGGAAAAAGTGTTGGTGGGAACAGTATTGCCTCCGCTTGCGTTTTTAAGGATGTTATAAACATCCAATAAAAGGGAAACAAAACGAAAAGGAAAATACCTACAATTGCCAAAAAACTGAAAACCCTTCCCATCCGGTTATTTTATACGAAGTTCTCCTCTATTATCCTCTTAACCTTCTCCTTCCAAACCTTATCGGTTATATCCTGAACCGCCGGTGCGAGGTTTATATCTTTTACCAACTGTTCATCATAAGAGGGATTCCCCTCCTCTTTATAGAATATCCCAAGGGGTACCTTTCCGGACTCCCAAACCTCCATAACCTTTGAAATGGCCTCGGCCCTTGTGGGTAAAGGCCCATCAATCGTTACGGAGTTTGCCTTAAACCAATCGTATGTGTTAAACCTGTTGAAAGTAACGCACGGGGAATACACATCAACAAAGGAAAAACCTTTATGTTTTATCGCTTCTGTGAATATCTTCTCCAAGGTTTTCGGATCTCCGGAAAATCCCCTCGCCACAAATGTTGCCCCCATAACCAATGCTATATATACGGGTTCAACATTCCCCTCAACCGCCCCATAAGGCGTGGTACCCGTTTTGAAACCCCTCAGAGATGTAGGAGATGTTTGCCCCTTTGTTAGCCCGTAAATCATGTTGTCCATCACTATGTATGTTATGTCGGGGTTTCTCCTACAAACATGCAAGAAATGGTTTCCACCTATGGCATAACCGTCTCCATCTCCACCCGCACCTATAACGGTTAATTTGGGGTTTGCGAGTTTAACAGCCGTTGCCGTGGGCAAAACCCTTCCGTGTATTCCGTGATATCCGTAAGCCTTAATATAGTCGCTTATCTTTCCACTACAACCTATTCCCGAAACCACAACAACCTCGGATGGGTCAAGGTTTAAGTTCAAAAGGGCCTTTTTTAAGGCCAACAAAACCGCATAATCACCACAACCCGGACACCAAGTGGGTTTGTGGGCATCGTAATCCTTTAATGTTCTCTTTACAGATGTCGTTGCCATAATTCTACCTCCTTTACAGGGTATTCTAAGGGTGAAAGGCTTTCCGGTGTTTATCTTCACAAAAAACAAAACAACGGTATTATATACGCTTTATGAGGCCTATATCCGTAGAGGATTTATTTGAATTGAAAACGGTTTCATCCGTTGAAGTGTTTAACGATGAGGCGGTATTTACGGTGAAGAGGATTGACAGGGAAAAAAACAAGTATTTTACAAACATATACCTATACCGGATAAAGGAAGGGGAGATTCGCAGGCTAACATTTGCCGATTCATCCGATACGAAACCAAAATGGCATCCCGAGGGAAAGGGCATATTCTTTGTATCAAACAGAAATGAGAATTCACAGATATACTTTTTAAGAAGGGATGGGGGTGAGGCCGAGAGAATAACCGATTTTCCCGAAGGTTCAATCCTTGATTATTCCATATCGCCGGATGGTAAGAGGTTGGCGATTGTGTTTATGGAAAAGTTAGAACATTTAAAAAAGGAGAATGTCAAGTCTAGAAAGGAGAAAAACCTTTCAACCCCGCCTATGGAGATAACCACGCAGTATTACAAACTTGATGGGTTTGGTTATTTCTTGGATAAAAGGCCTAAGGTTTTTGTATGGGATCTGGAAAAAAATGAGAAAACGGAAATACCAACCGGTAAGGTTTTTTGGAATTCTTCCCCAACATTTTCCCCAAACGGTAAGTTTTTGGCCTTCTTATCGTCAAACCCCGAGGAGGGGGAAAACAAAACATATGTAAAACTCTACGATTTAGAAAACGGCAAAATTTCCGATATTACACCCTTAGATGGGCCTAAGGGGAACTTAATGTTTATTTCCGAAAAAACCTTGGCTTTTCTTGGTCACGACGATCCAAAGGATGGTTGGGGAACGAGAAATGTTCATCTGTGGGTTTTTGAAATCGGTAAGGATGCTAAAAATCTCACAAAAACCCTTGACAACAGTATAGGCTATTCACTTTTGAGCGATACCGGTGAGTTTGGGGAGGGGGGAGATTTGAGGTATAGAAATGGGCGGTTTTACTTTCTGCTCACCGAAATGGGTAATGCGACGATATATACGGCGGATTTTAACGGAAATTGGGAAAGGGTTTTTGAATTTAAGGGGGGAATAACATCCTTTGATACAAACGGAGAAGTCTTTGTTTTTTCAGGAAGTACTCCAACGGTACCCCCTGAACTCTGGGTTTTTAAAGGTGAGGTTAAAAAGGTTTCGGATTTCAACGATTGGATAAGGGATGTGGAATTATCCGAGCCCGAAGAGGTATGGGTTGAATCCGAGGGGGTAAAGGTTCAAACCTGGATTTTGAAGCCACCCGATTTTAATCCTGATAAGAAATACCCCGCAATCCTTTACATACACGGGGGGCCACATGCCGCTTATGGGAATGTATTCTTCCACGAATTCCAACTAATGGTTGCGAACGGTTATGTTTTGGTGTATTCAAATCCGAGGGGCAGTAAGGGGTACGGGGAGGAATTCGCAAGGGCCATAAAGGGGGATTGGGGTAATCTTGATTTTAAGGATATAATGAGCGTTGCAAATTTTGTGAAAAACCTCCCATATGTTGATGAAAAGAGAATGGGTATAACGGGTGGGAGTTATGGGGGATATATGACGAATTGGGTCATAGGCAATACGGATATGTTTAAGGCGGCAATTACGGATAGGAGCGTTGTGAACCTCGTTTCAATGATGGGGACGGCCGATTTTCCGTTCTCACCGGACCAGTATTGGGAAGGTGATTTCTGGGATAGGATAGAAAAACTTTGGGAGAGGTCCCCTTTAAGGTTGGTTAAGAATGTAAAAACCCCTTTGCTTATAATACACAGTGAGGGGGATTATAGATGCCCCATTTCCGAAGCGGAACAACTCTTTAAGGCTTTAAAGGTTCTCGGGAAGGAGGTGGTTTTTGTTAGATACCCGGCGGAAACCAGTCATGGACTTTCAAGGAGTGGGCCACCGGATTTGAGGGTTGATAGGCTTAGGAGATATTTGGATTGGTGGGGAAAGTATTTGAGTTAATAGCAACGGGCTTTTACATAGGCAGAATCCCATTTGCCCCGGCAACCTTTGGGAGTTTATTGGCCATACCCCTTGCGCTTATTACACACGGGAACCCTTTAATTTCCCTTATCGTTGCGGTAATACTTTTTTCTCTTGCGGTTTTATCGTCGGATTATATATCCGCACACTTGGGACAAAGGGACCCCAAAATTGTTGTAATAGACGAGGTTATCGGCTTTTACATATCCTTGGTCTGGTTTAAGCCAACGGTTTATAACATCGTTTTGGCCTTTTTGGTTTTTAGGATTTTAGATATTTTAAAGCCTTTTCCCGCCAAAAGCGTTGAGAGTTTGAAAGGGGGATGGGGTATAGTTATGGATGATGTGGTTGCGGGGATATATACAGCCTTAATTGTGTGGATGGCAAACAAACTTTTGCCCCTTTCTTAAACTTCCGGATTTCCCACAACCTCCCAAAAGGTTTTCCTAACCCTTTCTTCTTCAAAATTCCAAGCCCTTTTTCTGTTTATTTCCGATAACCTCTTCCTCAAACCGTCATTACCCAGAAGTTCCCTTAAAGCGTTTTCCAAACCCTTTAAATCACCCGGTTCAATTATAAAATTTTCCGATGGTAGGAATTCCGGAATAGCCCCAACATTTGTTGATATTACGGGCAAACCCGATGCCATTGCCTCCAAAACGGCCATGGGAAAACCTTCGGAATACGAAGGCAAAACGAATATTGAGGCCCTTTTAAAAACCTCTAACTTTTCCCTACCCGTTATGTTTTCATAAAACTCAAACCTATCCTTAAAACCGTTTTTCCCTATAAACTCATCAAAAACCCTATCAACATCCTCTCCTCCAACCCACTTTATATTCGTTTCATCCTTTATTTTACTCCCAACCGCTATAACCCTTGCATCCGGAAATTCTTTAAAAACTTTTGGTAAAACCCTTAAAAGGTCCGTCCAACCCTTCGCCTTTGATAAATGCCCAACAAAAAGGATTACCCTACCTCCAATGTTGGGTTTTATTTCAAAAAATTCCCTTTTTGCGGGATTGGAGACCACATACAACCTTTTTTCGGGAACCAAACCCTTAAACTGATTTTTTAACCCTTCCGATTGAACTATAACCCTATCGCATTTAACCAAATACCACCTGATCAAAACCTTCAATACGGGGTTTGAACCTTTATAAAACCTCCCGAAATGCCCTCCCCTCATATGAACCACAACTATTCCCACAAAAGGCCTAATCAAACTTATAACGACAAAATCCTTTAAAGCCCCTAAGGTTGTGGCACTTATATTGTAATAAAATACATCCGGCCTAAACCTAATGGCACTTATCAAAAGTTTTGTAATCTTACCCGCCCAACTCGTTAACGCCTTAATGGTAATCCTCCCCTTATCCGCATTGCTCTTTTGAAAGGATGTGTTTATAACCAAAAGTTCATAAGGGCTTTTGCTCAAAAGTATGGAGTTTGAAACTTCCGGACCGGCATAAGGAGGACCCAAAGGGACAAATGCCAAAACCCTCCTCATACCTTACCCCTATACCTCCTTATTCCCCATTCGGCAAGCATCAAAAGGAAAAACAATAGGAACAAAAAGGGGTAATCGTAAACGGTCTTTCTCTTTGTGAAGGCCTTTATATCCCATATTTGCGATGTATCCTTTAAAACCTTCCCACCCGAAACCTCTGATATTGCTTTTAAAACCGCCGTATCAACTCCCAACCTCCTCTTTTCAACGGGATACCCTAAGGTATAAAAGGAAACCCTCCTTTTAAACACCAACTCTTTGCCCTTGTAAAACCCTATATTAACATCCACCTTTCCCGTATCCTTAACCTCAAAACCATAGGTGTATAAACCGTCAAAATCAACACTTTTTCCGTTTATTGAAACCCTATCAACCCCATAACCCGAAATAAAAACCTTGGCAACCTCGCCGTAAAAATATACAGGCCTGTCCGTCCAAACATCAATCAAAACCTTTAAATTCTCATCAATGTAGTTTGAAAATCGGCTAAAAAAGGAGTTATCCGCCAGCCAAACCTTCCAAAGGTCGGGAGAAAGGATTAAGAGGCTTTTCCCCTTTAAACCTATTAAAGGGTAATCCCCAACCATCTCATAAACCCTATCAAGTTTGAAAGAAGGGATATATATTTCGCTTAAAGGCGGCACATCACCCCTTATGAAAAATCTCCCCTTTAACTTTCTAAAACCTGGTGTATTATCGCCGACAACAACAAGGGATGGTAGGTTTGGATTAAAATCGGGTGGGGATATGAGTATCCTAAGGTTATAATCCCCTTCAATACTTTTATCCCTTTTCAATATAACCTCGGCATCGGGAAATTTTCCCCTTAAAAATCTCACAAAGGGTAAGGGTTCCCAAACTAAGAAGGCGGTTTTCCCGGATTCCACACCAAAGGTGAAGAATTTTAAACTGTCGTTATTGGTTTTTATAGTTATGCTATCCTTTTCTGAAAAGTCGTTTAAATAGAATTCGGCGCTTTCGCACGCAAACCTTTTATAAACATTACCCTTAAAGCGTAGATAAACGGTATCCTTTAAACAACCCGAAAATTCCACCCTTAAATTCTCCGAACCCCCAACCGTTGGCGGTGTCCTCATATAAACGCGGCTTATTATCGGTTTTAACTCCTTTGAAGGCGGTATTATCACAAAAACCCCTTTGTTTAAGGAAGAAGCAACCGGGTCGTTTTGCGAATTGTTTATACCATCGCTTATTAAGATACAAGGACATTCCGCCCCTTTTATTGCCCCCCCTATATCGCTTATAGTATCCGAACCAAAGGTTATAACCTTAAAACCCTTATCCCTGAAAAAATCCTCATAATTCTTCAAATTATCGCCAAAAACAACCCTTGAACTGTAAGACTTGTCTATTAGAACCGTAGGCTTAACCCTTATGTCGTATCCAAAACCCAAAAATACCAAAAACACAAACGCAACCCATAAAACCCGCAAAACCCCCTCAATCATCCCCCTTCTCCGTCGTAAATAGCGCTAAAAATGCTTCCTGGGGAACTTCCACCCTGCCTATTTGTTTTAATTTTTTCTTACCTTCCTTTTGCTTTTCCAATAGTTTCCTCTTCCTCGTTACATCTCCACCATAACACTTGGCGGTTACATCCTTCCTTAAAGGTGGTATTCTCTCCTTTGCTATAACCCTCTTTGAAATTGCGGCCTGTATATTCACCTCAAACAGTTGCCTCGGAATGAGTTTTTTGAGTTTTTCAACGAGTTTCCTACCCACATAATAAGCCCTATCACGGGGAACCACAACACCAAAGGTATCCACCTTTTCCCCGTTTAAGAGTATGTCAAGCCTTACGAGATCCGATTCCCTCCAACCTATGAATTCGTAGTCCATTGATGCATAACCCCTACTAACGGACTTTAAATTGTCAAAAAAGTCGTAAAGGATTTCCGCAAGGGGGATTTCGAACTCCATTATTACGACTTTGGTACCCAAATACTGAAAACCCACCTGCTTACCCCTCCTTGAAATCGCCAACTGCATTACGGGTCCTATATAATCCGGAGGTGTTAAAATCTGCAATTTTACATAAGGTTCGTAAGCCTTTTCGTAATAATCGGGAAAGTCCACGGGGTTGGTTATTATTTCTTCCCTCCCATCTTTATGCTTAACCTTGTATTCAACGGTTGGGGTTGTAATGATAACCTCAACCCCGAATTCCCTTCTCAACCTTTCCTTTACTATTTCCAAATGCAACAGCCCCAAGAAACCGCATTTAAACCCCGGGCCAAGGGCGGGGGAATAAGCGGGGTTTATGGTTATGGCTGCGTCGTTTAATTTCAATCTCTCTATTGCCTTTGAAAGTAATGGGTATTCCCCACTCTCAACGGGATATATCCCGGCCCAAACCATAGGCTTTGGTTCCCTATATCCCGGAAGGGGTTTAACGCTACTGCCGGCAAGCCTTATAGTATCCCCTACCCTCGCACTCCTTATATCCCTGATATTCGCAACTATATAACCCACCTCTCCCGAAACGAGTTTATCGGTGGGAACGAACTTTTTGGGTGGGAGTATATAACCCACCTCCAAAACCTCAAAAACCTCTCCGGAGGATGCAAACTCAATCTTATCACCCCTCTTTATTTCCCCTCCGAAAACCCTTACAAAGGGTATTGCCCCCCTGTGGTCGTTCCAAACCGCATCAAAAACCAAACAAAGGGGTTCATCACTTAGGTGTCTCGGCGGTGGAATGTCCTTTACGATCCTTTGAAGGAGTTTATCAACCCCTTGGCCGGTCTTTGCGGATATTAAAACCGGATCTATATCCCCTATTAAATCCCTCAACTCTTCAATCGTCCCCTCTATATCCGCATTCGGAAGGTCAATTTTGTTTATAACCGGTATTATTTCCAAATCCTGTTCCAAGGCCAAGTATAGGTTTGATACCGTTTGCGCTTCAACCCCTTGGGATGCATCAACCAACAATATCGCCCCTTCAACCGCCGCCAAACTCCTCGAAACCTCATAAGTGAAATCCACATGTCCGGGGGTATCTATTAGGTGGAATATATACCTTTCACCGGATATTCCCATTTCAAGCCTTACGGGATGCATCTTTATGGTTATACCCTTTTCCCTTTCAAGGTCCATACTATCAAGGAGTTGTTCCATATGTTCCGTAGGCCTTATAACACCGGAAAGTTCTATCAACCTATCCGCGAGGGTTGATTTACCGTGATCTATATGGGCTATTATCGTGAAATTGCGAATATTTTTCACCTTTTGCTATTAACCCTACTCTGAATATATTCAACGGATGGGCTTACGGAATAACAATAATTTGCAACGGGGCATACCAAACACTTGGGTTTGCGTGCCATACATATAAGGTTGGCATGCTCCCTAAGGGCGAGGTATAACCTTTTGTGCGGAATGTCTTTTAAACTTTCAAAATATTTACTTATTTGCTCCTCTGTGGCGTTGTTCCCGAGGATTCCTATTCTCCTTACAACCCTTTTTATATGTGGATCCGTTGGAAATGCGGGCATGTCAAAACCAAAGGCTAATATATACCTGATTTCCCTACTGGGTATTTTTTGAATTTGGGATAGGACATTTGCAGCCTCATCAATTGGAAGTTTTTTTATCCAGGACAGGTCCCAATTGTGTTTTGCAGCGAACTTCAAAAAATTCTTTATATAAATCGTTTTCCTATTGGAATAACCCACATCCCTTATAGCCATAGCCACCTTCCAATCCGGAGATTCCAAAACCTCATTCCAACTGGAAAATTGCGTTTTTAAATTCTTCATAGCGCTTTCAACCGATTTTTGATTGGGTGCCTGATCGGAAAGGATAACCTTTATGGTAAGTTCTATCGGGTCTTGTGGTTTTAACTCCTCCTCATTAACCGTAAAACTCTTTAACAAAATATCAATCAAATCCCCTATTTCAACTTTCACAAGAAGGTATTATAAAGTTGTTTTATTTGTGAGATGGGCAATTCTAGGGGTTATCCTTACTCCCTCTACTCGTTGTCTACATGTGTAAAGTCTTTTCCTAAGCGTATTCTTTTATAAAGCAGATAGACCAATGAATTTACCTGAAAAAACAAGTAATCCCCATAAGTTTGCCTCTGCCTTTCAAAATCAAAACCCTTTGCAACAAACACACCATAAACTTCTTTCCCCGGATATTTTGTTTTCACATCTTCCACATATTTATGTCATCATCAATAAAAACCTCCCTATCCGGGTATTCTCCCAGGGTTTTATGTCCAAACTGTAAAACCTTAAAGCCCAAAGCCCTAAACAACTCATAAACCCTATCCTCAAATTCATCGTTCTCAAGGTTTTCATATATCAGTTCCAAGAACCTTTTACCCACATAATCTCTCCAATCCTTTGGAGGTTTTCCCAGATTTATCAATTCAAGCCATTGCTCTGGGGGATTTTCATTCATCAGATCCAGAATATCCAATATTTTTTCGGCTTCAATGGAAAAAATAACGATGGAGGTGATGAATATCCTAAACTGTTAAGTATTTCTCCGCTTGTGCGGTTTGATACTCGTATGGGTTCAAAATGAAGTTTGGGCTCTTCATTGTTCGCATCATACTCCATACCTCTTATTCTTAGATAAACAAAGGGGAGGCTCCTATAATCCTTGTTTCCTTGTTTTATATAAACCCCCAAACCCGCAAGGGGACAGTTTATTGCCAAATCATTCCATCCCGGCAAA
>CAYRSH010000033.1:0-4931 GCA_964426895.1 uncultured bacterium | reverse complement strand
AGTATTAACACCCTTTTAGCCATTTGACAACCTTTTATTATACCTGCGACAAAAACAAATTTCACCATCTTAAAATTCTCAACTTATGAAAGAGGTAATAAACTACGAAGTTGCATGGGTGCCGGATGATGGGTGGATAGAAAACTCCAATGTTTATAAACAGATGAAGGAATACGGTTTTAAGAATTACGAGGAATTCCTTGAAAGGTCTTTTTACGATTACGAATGGTTTTGGAATGCAACATTTAAGGATTTGGGTTTCGTTTGGTTTGAAAGGTATTCAAAGGTTCTGGATTTAAGCAAAGGGAAGCCTTGGCCCAAATGGTTTGTGGGTGGAAAACTCAACTGGACATATAACGCCCTTGATAAAAACCCAAAGGATAAGGTGGCATTGGTATGGGAGGGTGAAAACGGAGAGGTTAAGGAATACACATACGGGGAACTTTTAACGGAGGTTAATAAACTCTGCAATATTTTAAGGGATTTGGGTGTTAAGGAGGGGGATGCGGTTGGCATATATCTACCCTTTATTCCGGAGGTTGCCGTATCCCTTTTGGCCATTTCGCGCATAGGAGCCACGGTTATACCCCTGTTTTCGGGCTTCGGATCCCAGCCCATAATAGTCCGTTTAAAGGATGCGGATGCAAAGGTTGTTATAACAACGGATATAGCACACCGCAAGGGTTCAAAAGTACCTATGCTGCAAACACTAAGGGAAACATACAAAGAAATCCCGACATTGGAACATGTTTTGGTTTTAAGGAGGGATAAGACCGAACTTATGGGGTTTGAGAAGGATTATTCCGAATTGGTAGAAAGGACATTCTCGGAGTTCAAAGCCCCCGCCTTTGATTCCGACCACAGGTTTATGATAATTTACACATCCGGAACTACCGGTAAGCCAAAGGGGGCGGTTCATGTCCATGGGGGCTTTATGATAAAGGCCGCTCAGGACATGTTCCATCTGTTTGATATAAAGCCAAACGATACCATAACTTGGATTACCGATATTGGTTGGATGATGGGCCCTTGGTTAATAGGTGGTGGTTTGATAAACGGGGCGACGGTTTTCATGTTTGAGGGGATACCATCCCATCCAACACCGGATAGGCTATGGCAAATGGTGGAAAGACATAACATAACCATTCTCGGAATAACCCCAACCCTTATAAGGTCTTTGATGAAGGAGGGGGATGAATGGGTTGATAGGTATAATATGGAAAACCTTAGGATGGTTGGTTCAACGGGTGAGCCTTGGGATCCCAAGTCTTGGTGGTGGACATACGAAAAGGTTTTGAAGGGGAAAAAGCCCATAATAAACTATTCGGGCGGAACGGAAATATCCGGGGGAATACTTGGGTGTGTTGTTATAAAGCCTATAAAACCCACATCCTTTAATACACCCGCCCCGGGTGTTCATGCCGTAGCCCTTGACGAGGATGGAAATGAGGTAATTGAGGAGGTTGCCCTATTGGGCGTTAAAAATGTAAATCCGGGAATGACGAGGGGGTTTTGGAGGGATGAGGAGAGGTATTTAAACACATATTGGAGTAAGTGGAAGGATATATGGTTTCACGGGGATTTGGTTTATGTTGATAAGGATGGTTTTTGGTATATTCTCGGGAGGGCTGATGATACATTGAAGATAGCGGGTAAAAGGGTTGGGCCTTCGGAACTTGAAGCCTTGGCAAACGAACACCCGGATGTTGTTGAAAGTGCGGCGATAGGCGTGCCAGACGAGATTAAGGGACAGGTTGCGGTTATATTTGCGGTATTAAAGGAAGGGGTTTCCGATACGGAAAGGGTTAAAAGGGAGATTATGGAGAACATAGTTAAGAAGATGGGTAAGGCCTTGGCGCCAAAGGATGTTATATTTGTCAGCGGATTGCCGAAAACGAGAAACGCAAAGGTTATGAGAAGACTCATAAGGGCGGCATACCTCGGCGAACCGTTGGGTGATACATCCGCATTGGTAAATCCGGAAGTTTTGAAAGAGATAAAGCAAAAGGGGAGATAATGGTTTTTGAAAGGGCCCTTGTAGGCAAAAAGATATTAAAGAATGTTTATATAGAGTTTGATGGGATATACATAAGGCGGGTTGAGGTTGTGGATTTTGAACCCACGGTTTTGGGCATAGCAATACCATCCTTTGTGGATACGCACGCGCATTATATTTCCTACTCTTTGAGTTTGACGAGGCCGAGGCTTGACGGTATAGACAACATTTACGATGCCTTGGAGTTTATAAAGGAAAATGTCCCCAAGGTAAAAAACGATGTTGTGATTATGGAAGGTTTTGACGATAGCAAATGGGAGAGGACGATAACAAGAGAAGACCTTGATAAAATAACAGATAGGCCCTTGATTTTGAGAAGGGTTTGCGGGCATAAGGCGGTTTTGAACTCATCGGCAATAAGGGTTTTAAAGGAAAGGTTTGGTAATATTCCAAACTTAAACGAGGAGACGGGTTTAGCCGTTGAAGATTTACCCTTATCGTTATCAAAGTATTTCCCGCCAACCGATGAAGAGGTTGAGCAGGCTATATTGAAAGCGGAAGAACTTTTAAGGGGTTTCGGTATAATATCCGTTGGTGAAAACACATCGGCGAGATATATAAAAAAACTCGTAGAAATGGATAAGAGTGGGGAATTAAAGGTTAAATGGAGGGTGGCCGCATATTTCAGGCAATTGGAAGAGATTAAGGATTTTTTGGATTACGAAAGCGATAACTTCCGTATAGTGGGATTAAAGGAATTCTTGGACGGTTCGGTTGGCGCCAAAACCGCTGCCTTTTCAAAGGGCTATACGGATGGTAGCAATGGGAAACTTTTAAAATCGGATGAGGAGTTGGAATTTATGTTAAAAACCGCCGAGAGTCTAAACCTTGGGGTTTGGTGGCATGCCATAGGAGATTTGGCCATTGATCAGGCTTTAAGGGTTTTACAAAAATCCAAAAATCCGGAAAACCACAGGATAGAACACTTTGAGTTTCCGAGGGATGAGCATTATAAAACTGCGGCGAATATGGGGATAAAGCTATCATTACAACCAAACTTCGTTAAAAGATGGGGGCAATTAAACGGATTATATCACAAATCCTTGGGCGATGTATTCCTTTGGGGGAATAGGTTTAAATACCTTGAAAGCCTCGGGGCAAATTACGCCTTCGGTTCGGATAATATGCCACCCGGTCCAATATACGGGCTTTTGGGCGCCTTATACCATCCCTTAAAGGAGGAGAGGTTGTCCCTTGAAGAAGCCTTATACAGATACACGACCTCCGGTGCAAAAATGCTAAACGATAACGATTACGGCGAGATAAAAATGGGTAAAAAGGCGTATATAACGGTTATAACGGAAGAATGCTTAAAAGACCTTTCATTGTTGTAAGGATTTTTGCGATAATAATCCTTATTACGGCACTTTTGGGTCATCTGTTTTTCGTTATAATAAAGCCCGAACCTTACAAAACCTTGGCCGAAAAACAACACTTTTTAAAGATAAATGTACCCGGAAAAAGGGGGAGTATATACGATAGGTTTAGGAGACCTT
This sequence comes from uncultured bacterium, assembly GCA_964426895.1. GTDB lineage: Bacteria > Hydrothermota > Hydrothermia > LBFQ01 > LBFQ01 > Caldipriscus. The sequence goes on along the minus strand of CAYRSH010000033.1, from coordinate 1,379 downwards.
TGGCATATACCGGTGAGGGTTTGGCCTTGGAAGTCGTTGACACATTATCTCTCGAAGATTCCCTAAAACTTGCAAAATACGGAATAAATCTTAACAGGTATAAACCCCATCAGAGAGTTTTCGGATTATCGCCGTTTCTATGGGACAAAATCTGGGTTGATGGGGTTTTTAAATCCATTCAATTCAACAGGAGGTATATACCTTGTGGAATCCCGTGTAGAAGGCTTATAGGGAAAACTAACGGGATATACGGCATATCCGGTGTTGAATACGGATTTGATAGTATATTGGCTCCCGGTGTTAAAAACTTGGTGTTTATAAGGTATGCCAGCGGTAGGATATATCCCGCTCCCCAAGATGTATTCAAATTCGGGGATAAAAATCCGGATGGAAAGGACATAGTCCTATCCGTAGATATGATCTTGCAGAGAAAGGCATACAAAGTTTTGCAAAAATGGGTTGATAGTTTAAACGCCAAGGGGGGGATGGTTATAGTTGCGAATACGAGAACTGGGGAAATTTTGGCTTTAACATCCGTAGGCAGTATATACTCCGATAAAATGTTTTTATACGAGCCGGGTTCAACATTCAAGATAGTGATATACACCGAGGCCTTAGAAAGGGGATTAAACATATACGATAAATGTGGGGAAAACAGGGGATACATTGCGATTGACGGGATAACAATAAACGATGTCATACCCCTCGGTGAAAAGGATAGTTGGTTTTGGGCGGTTGTCAAATCTTCAAACGCCTGCGCTTCAAAACTCGCCTTAAAAATGGATAGTATAGCAAAAGGGGGGTTGTATAGGAGGGCCTTGCTTTACGGTTTTGGAGAGGCGGCGGATATAGGTTTATACGAGGATATACCGAAACTTGAAAGGCCTTCAAAGTGGAGTAGGATTAAACTCGCAAATGTTGCCATAGGTCAGGGAATACAGGTAAATCCCATACAAATACTGAGGGCTTATATGGTTATAGCAAACGATGGAAGGTATATATACCCCACCCTTTTAAAGACGGATACGCCGAAAACAAACCCCACAAGGGTCGTGGCAAAAACGGAAACATTTCATACATTAAAAGGGCTTTTGGTTGCGGTTGTTGATAGCGGGACAGGTAAAATGGCTAGGATTAATGGTATTCCAATTGCGGGCAAAACCGGAACAGCCCAAAAGATAGACCCTTTAACGGGTAAATACAGCATAACAAAAACATTGGCATCCTTTATAGGCTTTTTCCCCGCTTACAGTTCAAAATACATTATATATGTCCTAATTGATGAACCAGAAAAGTTTAGAACGGGTGGAATGGCGGCGGCTCCGGTTTTTAGGGAGGTGGCTTTGGAGGTTTTGAGATTATACGAGGGGTGGAAATAA
>CAYRSH010000032.1:0-19440 GCA_964426895.1 uncultured bacterium | reverse complement strand
AAACCCCCTACGCTTTAAAAATTTCAGCCTTATAATATCCGCTCATCTATTGCGGGGTGGTGTAATTGGCAACACGCCTGACTCTGGATCAGGAGATCGGGGTTCGAGTCCCTGCCCCGCAGTTTAAAGGAGGTAAGGAAAATGGCGAAGGAGAAATTTGTTAGGACAAAACCGCACAAAAATGTTGGCACCATAGGGCATATAGACCATGGGAAAACCACACTAACGGCGGCAATAACGCAAGTGTTGGCCGCCAAGGGTAAGGCGCAACCCAAGAGCTATGACGAGGTTGCAAAGGCGGATGCAAAGATAGCGAGGAAAGACGAGACGAAAATCTTAACAATAAACATATCGCATGTTGAATACGAATCGGATAAATATCACTATGCCCATATAGACTGCCCAGGGCACGCGGACTATATCAAAAACATGATAACCGGGGCCGCACAAATGGATGGTGCTATCCTCGTAGTTTCCGCCGTAGATTCCGTAATGCCCCAGACAAGGGAGCATGTCCTACTTGCCCGTCAGGTAAATGTTCCGGGGATAGTGGTATTTATAAACAAGGTTGACCTCGTGGATGACCCAGAACTGTTGGACCTTGTGGAACTTGAAGTTAGGGACCTTTTGAACCAATACGGGTATCCGGGTGATGAGGTTCCGGTTATAAGGGGTTCCGCCCTTAGGGCCTTGCAGAACCCTTCGGATTTTGACGACCCCATAGGGGCCGGAGCCATACTCAAACTCGTGGAGGCTTTGGACGAATATATACCCGAACCCGTAAGGGAGATAGACAAACCGTTCCTAATGGCCGTAGAGGATGTATTCAGTATTACCGGTCGTGGAACTGTCGTTACGGGAAGGGTTGAAAGGGGTGTATTAAGGCCAGGTGATGAGGTTGAAATAGTGGGCTTCCGTGATGAACCTTTGAAAACCGTGGTTACATCCATAGAAATGTTCCGCAAAGTTTTGGATGAGGCCATACCCGGTGATAACATAGGTGCCCTTTTGAGGGGTGTCGGAAAGGATGAGGTTGAAAGGGGTATGGTTTTGGCGAAGCCCGGCTCAATAAAGGCCCATAGGAAGTTTAAGGCAGAGGTGTATATCCTGAAAAAGGAAGAGGGTGGAAGGAGTACCCCATTCTTCAACGGTTATAGGCCACAATTCTATTTTAGAACAACGGATGTTACGGGAACAATCAAACTCGCAGACGGCAGGGAGATGGCGATGCCCGGCGATAATGTACAGATGGAGGTAGATCTCATATATCCCGTTGCAATAGAAAAGGGGTTGAGGTTTGCAATACGCGAAGGGGGAAGGACGGTTGGAGCCGGGATTATCACGGAAATCGTTGAATAATGGATAAGATTAGGCTAAAACTAAAATCCTTTGATCCCGCGGTGCTGGATAGGGTTGCGAAGCAAATCGTTGTGACCGCCAGATCTACGGGGGCAACGGTATCCGGGCCGATCCCCCTACCCACACGCAAAACCCTGTTTGCGGTAATTAGGGGTCCTCATATTGACAAGAGGGGACAGGAGCATTTCATTTTGAAGAAACATGCAAGGTTAATAGAGATCTCAAACGCAACCCCCGAAACTATGGATAAAATCTCCCAGATAGATATACCTCCCGGCGTGGATGTAAAGGTTAAGTTATTACAGGAGTAGTTCTATGAGGGTTTTGGCCAAAAAGTTGGGGATGACGCAGGTTTATGTTCAAGGTGAGGGGGAACCTTTGGCAGTACCCGTAGGTGTTACGGTTTTACAAATACCGGAAAACATAGTCGTGGGGTATAGGACGATGGAGAGGGATGGTTATAACGCCCTTATAGTGGGGTACTTTTTCAAACCCCCTCACAAGATAAAAAAGCCCGTTTTGGGTTTTGTTAAAAAACAATTGGGAGAAAGGGAATTATATCCCACCAAGTTTTATGAAGTAAAGACCAACGACTTGGAGAAATTCCCCATAGGTGAGGATTTGGATGTAAAGGTTTTTGAAGGTATAGAAGTTGTGGATGTTCAGGGTAAAACAAAGGGAAGGGGCTTCACCGGTGTGATAAAGAGGTGGAATTTTTCGGGAGGACCAGCGGCTCACGGTTCAAAATTTCACAGGAGGCCCGGATCAATAGGACAGCACACCTTTCCCGCGAGGGTTTGGAAGGGTAAAAAGATGGCTGGACATTACGGAAACGAAACTATCACGATTTTGAACTTAAAACTCGTTAGGATAATCCCAGAACACAACTTGTTGCTTGTAAAAGGTGGTGTTCCCGGACACAAAGGGGGTTATGTGTTTGTGAGGCCGGCGGTTTATAAATACGGGAGGGTGTTATGAAGGCACCGGTTTATAATATAAGCGGTGAGAGAACCGGAGAAATGGAACTTCCCGAGGATATTTTTGGGGTTGAACCGAATGGGCATGTCCTATGGGAGGTCGTAAGGGCTTATCTGATAAACCAGAGACAGGGAACGCACAAAGCCAAAACCAGGGGTGAGGTTGTGGGTTCTCGGAGGAAGATATGGCCGCAAAAGCACACGGGCAGGGCAAGGCATGGCGATAGATATGCTCCAATATTCGTAGGGGGTGGTAAAGCCCATGGGCCGAGACCAAGGGATTATTATATTAAACTCCCCCAAAAGGTTAAAAACCTCGCTTTAAGAATGGCTTTAAGCGATAGGGCTCAGAACAACAGGATATATGTTGTGGAGAGTTTCAATATGGAAACACCGAAAACCAAGGCTGTCGCCAACTTTATTAAAAGTGTTGGGGTTGATGGAAATATCCTTTTCGTTCCGGAGAGTACCAATAGGATTTTCTACCTATCCGCAAGGAACATTGAGGATGTTGAGGTATTACCCGCCGATACCTTGAACACCTATTATGTCCTCTGGTCAGAGCATGTTTTTGTGGAAAAGGGGGCAATTGATGTTTTGAAGGGGAGGTTGTTGAAATGAAGCTCGCTTATGACGATATAATCATAGAACCCGTAATTACGGAAAAAGCGTTAAATTTGAGGGATACACAAAACAAGTATATATTCATAGTTCATAAGGACGCAAACAAAAGGCAGATAAAGGAAGCGGTTGAAAAGATCTTCAAAGTTAAGGTAAAGAAGGTGAATACCATGATTGTTAAACCCAAACCGAAAAGGGGATTGAGGAACAGGTTGAAAATCGGATATACCTCATCCTACAAGAAGGCCATAGTTACGCTTGAAGAGGGTTATAAAATAGACTTGGAGGTTTAATATGCCGGTTAAGAGGTATAAACCCACAACTCCGGGCAGGAGATTTATGAGTGTTGTAGATTACTCGGCATATATTACAAAGGAAGAACCGGAGAAATCTTTAACAAAACCTAAGAAACAAAAAGCCGGGAGAAACAACCAGGGTAAGATAACCATAAGGCATAGGGGAGGTGGGAATAAGAGGAAGTACCGTGTGGTGGATTTCTACCGCCGGGATAAAAACGGCGTTCCCGGTGTTGTAAAATCCATAGAATACGACCCCAACAGGACGGCGTTTATCGCTTTGGTCGCGTATAAGGATGGTGAAAAGAGATACATATTGGCCCCCGAAGGTATAAAGGTGGGGGATGAAATTGTATCCGGCCCCGATGCCCCAATAAGGCTTGGAAACGCCCTACCCATGAGTAAAATACCGGAGGGAATCCCTATACACAATTTGGAAATTATACCCGGCAAGGGTGGGCAACTCGTTAGATCGGCGGGAACTCAGGCTGTTATACTTTCAAAAGATGAAAATTGGGTATATGTGCAACTCCCGTCCGGAGAGATTAGAAAATTCCATCCCGACTGTTATGCCACCATTGGTCAGGTTTCAAATGTGGATCACGAAAATGTCAATATCGGAAAAGCTGGCAGGAGCAGGTGGCTTGGTAGGAGGCCTTCCGTAAGGGGTGTTGCTATGAACCCAGTGGATCATCCCCATGGAGGTGGAGAGGGTAGGACAAAGGGTAAGATACCGAAGACGCCTTGGGGTAAGATAGCAAGGGGTGTAAAAACGAGAAATCCGAGGAAAACCTCTTCCGCGTTTATAGTTAAAAGGAGGAGAATAGGTTACGGTTCAAAGGAGTAAAATATGGGTAGGAGTTTAAAGAAAGGGCCTTATGTTGATCCGAAACTGATGAAAAAGGTTAAAAGGGCTTTGGAAACGGGGGATAAAACCCCTATAAAAACCTGGTCAAGGGCTTCTATGATAACACCGGACATGATAGGTTTAACCTTTATGGTTCATAACGGTAGAAAGTTTATACCCGTGTATATCACGCAGGATATGGTTGGGCACCGCCTCGGGGAATTCGCCCCCACGCGCACATTTGGAGGCCATAAGGATAAAGAGGGAAAGAAGGTGGGTAAGAAATGAAAACGCAAATAACGGACTTTGGAAGGCTTTCTAAGGCGGAGTTGAAAAAGTTGGGTGGTATTGCTATCTTGAGGAGGGCAAGGATATCCCCAAAGAAGATGAAACTCATAGCAGATCTCATAAAGAATATGAATGTACAGGAGGCCGATTATATTTTACAATTCACACCGAAGAAAGGGGCTAGGATTATGAGGAAGGTTTTAAGGGCGGCCGTAGCCTCTTACAGGGATAAATTTGAACCCGATAAAAGCGTTGATGACCTCTACCCCAACCTCCGTATAGGCTTGGTTAAGGTTGATAAGGGTCCCATGTGGAAAATACCGAAACCCGCGGTTAAGCCAGCCCGTTTTGGGGGAAACGGGATTTTTAGGAGGAGGACTTCGCATATAACGGTATTTGTTGTAAAGGAGGGGAAATAAATGGGACAGAAGGCGCATCCAATTGGTCTTAGAACGGGGTATTTTAGGCCTTGGCAATCCACCTGGTATGCGGAAACCAAAAAAGAATATGTACAAAACCTCCTTGAAGATTACCATATAAGGAAGTTCATAATTGATTACTACAAATCCTCACCCAACGACCCGCAGATTTCAAGGATAGTTATAGAGCGCACGGCAAATATAACAACCGCCATAATATACACCGCGAGACCCGGGGTTATAATCGGAAGGCAAGGGCAAAACATAGAGGGCTTAAGGGAGGCTTTAAAGAAGAGGTTTGGCAAAGAAATCGTGGTTGAATACAGGGAAATCCAACAACCCGAATTGGATGCCCAGTTGGTGGCGTATAACATAGCGAGAAAGTTAGAACAGAGGGTATATCACAGGAGATTAATGAAGAGGGCGGTTTTTGCCGCTATGAGGTTGGGGGCAAAGGGTATAAGGGTGCAGGTAAAGGGTAGGATAGCAGGGGCGGAGATAGCCCGAAAGGAATGGTATATTAAAGGGAGAGTACCCCTACAAACCCTCAGGGCAAATATAGATTACGGATACGATACCGCGTTTACAAAGTGGGGAACCATAGGTGTTAAGGTTTGGATTTATAAAGGGGATATTTTAAGGGGAGGAGAGGAGGAACTGCCATGATGCAACCCAGAAAGGTTAAGTGGAGAAAACAACACAGGCCAAAGTTAAAGGGTATAGCCACAAGGGGAAACAAGTTAGAGTTTGGCGATTACGGTTTAAAGAGCCTTGAATACGGCAGGATATTCTCAAATCAGATTGAAGCGATGAGGGTGGCAATAGTTAGGGGAATAGGTAAAAAGGCGAAATTCTGGATAAGGATATTTCCCCACATACCTTATACCAAAAAACCCGCAGAGGTCAGGATGGGGGGTGGTAAAGGCGATGTTGAGGGATGGTTTGCTTTTGTCAAACCGGGTACGATGATAGTTGAAATAACAGGCGTGGGCGAGGAGGAAGCCATTGAGGCTTTACGCATAGCCGCGTCTAAACTCCCGGTTAAAACAAAAATCGTAAAAGCGGGGGAGGTGTTCTGATGAAACCCACAAAGGCCAAAGAGTTAAGGAACATGGAGGTTGAAGAATTAACGGCGAGATTAAAGGTTTTAAAGGCCCAAATCAGGGATGCCCGGTTTAAGAGGAAACTCGGGCAACTTGAAGATAAAAACCTCATAAGATATTACAAAAGGGAAATAGCCCGGGTATTAACGGTTTTAAGGGAAAAGGGGGTTAAACTATGAGTGAGGTTAAGAGGGGTAAAAGGAAGGTTTTAAGGGGTGTGGTTGTTAGCGATAAGATGAACAAAACCCGCGTGGTTGTGGTTTATAGGATTGTGGAACACCCCAAGTATCACAAATACATTAAAAAACGCAAGAAAATTTATGTTCACGACGAGAACAACGAGAGTAAAGTAGGGGATTTTGTGGAGGTTATGGAAACGAGACCCCTTTCAAAGTTAAAGAGGTGGAGACTTGTAAGGATTATAAGAAAGGCGCCAGTTTTGGAGGAAATAGCAAAGGAGGTTATGCAAAATGAAGAACCTTCCTGAACTCTCATATGTTAATGTTGCGGATAATACCGGGGCAAAGGAGGCTTTAATAATAAAGGTTTTAAAGGGTAGCGGTAAGAAGGGGGGTAGGGTTGCCGCTACGGTTGGGGATGTGGTGGTTGTTAGCATAAAAAAGGCCGCTCCAAACGCCCCTGTAAAAAAAGGTGAGGTGCATAGGGCTGTGATAGTTAGGACTAAAAAGGAAATTAGAAGAAGGGATGGTTCTTATATCAGATTTGGGGATAACGCCGTCGTTCTAATCAATCAAGCGGGGGAACCCAAGGGTACACGGGTATTTGGGCCCGTTGCGAGAGAACTCCGCGACAAAGGATTTACAAGGATAGTATCCCTTGCACCGGAGGTGTTGTAATGGCGAGGAAAATTAAAAGGGGAGATACGGTTTTGGTGATAAGTGGGAAAAGTAAAGGTATAACCGGTAAGGTTTTAAAGGTTTTCCCAAAAAAGGAAAGGGCTGTTGTTGAAGGTGCAAACTTGGTTAAAAAGCATGAAAAAAGAGGTCCAGAAGGACCCGGTAGAATAGTGGAAAAAGAAGCACCGATACATATCTCAAATCTAAAACTGATATGTCCCAAGTGTGGGCAACCTACAAGGGTGGGCTTTACATTCGTAAACGGTGAGAAGAAAAGGATGTGCAAGAAATGCGGGGAACCCATAGACTAATTCACCCTTAAAATACCCTTCATGTCCTATACGGCAATAGTGGGATTGCAATGGGGGGATGAGGGGAAGGGAAAGGTTATAGATTTCCTCGCTAAGGATTACGATGCGGTTGTAAGGTTCCAAGGTGGTGCAAATGCTGGCCACACCGTATATGTAAACGGTAATAAATTTTCTTTCCATATCTTGCCTTCGGGTTTATTGAGGGAAGATGTAATGGGTATTATTGGTCCCGGTGTAGTTGTAGACCCCGAGGTGTTTAAATCCGAGGTTGAAAACCTCAAAAAACATATAGGTGATTTAAGGGGCAGGCTGTTCGTGGATCCCCGGGCACATATAGTTATGCCCTATCACAAATTAGAGGATGCACTTTTTGAGAAACATTCAAAAAAACCGATAGGTACAACAAAGCGGGGTATAGGTCCAACAAACAGGGATAGATATGCGAGGTTTGGCATAAAGGTTGGTGATATTTTAAGACCCGTGTATCTTAAAGAGTATATGCAAAGGGCTTACGAATTCAATAAAAGGGTTGTGGAATCTTATGGGGGGGAGTTCTTTGATTACGATTATTTATACGGATTATTATCCGAGTTTGCGGATTATGTAAAAGATTTTGTTCGAGATGCTGTTATTTTACTTGAAGAACTTGAAAAAACCGGGGCAAGGATACTCTTAGAGGGGGCGCAGGGGACATACTTGGATATAAACTTTGGGACATATCCCTTTGTTACATCCTCGCATACCATAAGCGGAGGGGCAACGGTTGGAGCAGGAATAGCCCCTTGGAAAATAAAAAGGGTAATAGGGGTCTTTAAGGCTTATACAACAAGGGTTGGTGAGGGACCATTTCCAACGGAAGAGATGTCCGAAACGGGTGAGATGTTAAAGGAAATAGGAGGGGAATACGGTACCACAACGGGGAGGGCCAGAAGATGCGGTTGGTTGGATATTCCTATGATAAGATATGCTTGTATAATAAACGGTTGCACGGATTTGTTTATTACCAAGATAGATGTGCTTGAAAAGGTGGGGGTATATAGGGCGGCCACCTCATACGAGTTGTCCGGAACCGTACTCCACTACCCACCGCCCTTTTCCGAAGATTGGTACAAGATAAAACCCGTTTATAAGGATTACGCCTCTTGGACGGACATGGTTGAAGAAGTGGAAGGTATTACCGGAGTGCCAATAACTTTTGTTTCCATTGGGAAAGAAAGGGAAATGGTTATAGAAAGAAAAGGAGGGTGATTATGGTAAAGATTAAACCAAACGATATTAGAAACGCCCATTTTAAGGGGGCTCTGTTTGGGGGTTTTAATAAAAACCAGGTTATGGAGTTTTTGGATGAGGTTGCAAGGGAAATGGAAAACCTCATAAAAGAGAAAAACGAATTAGAGGCCGAACTCGCCCAGTTAAAATTGGATATCTTGGATATTGAAGGGCTCAAAGGAGAACTTGAGAAAAAGGAGGATGAAATAGAACTCCTAAAACAGGAAAACGAGTTGTTAAGAAAAAAGTTGGAGGAATTGGAGAAGAAAAGCACTTCATCCGAAGAACTACAAAAGTATAAAGAGGCTTTGGAGAAGATAACTCAGGAGTATAACAAGCTTAAAAACGAATACACACTGCTAAACCAAAAACTTGACGAACTTTTAAAGGAAAACGAGGAATTAAAGAGTAAGAAAGTTACGGAATCGCCTTCGGAAGTTTTAAAAATAGCAAAGGCCACGGCCGATAGGATAATACAACAGGCTTATGGAGAAATAGAGAAACTGATAAACGAGTTGGATGAGGTTAAATATAAACTTTTGAAATTAAAGGAGGGGAAATGAAAAGGCTGGTTTATGCTACGGATTTTTCAGAAAATAGCAGGTATGTTGAAAGCTTTATAAAAGCGGTTTCACAAAAAGAAGATGTGGAAGTTTTGTTCCTCCATGTGTTTCCCGATATAGGCGGTATGTATGGTCCATTTGTTTCACAATTCGCGGGCATGATAAACGCGTGGGAGAGGGCTAAGGAAAACGCGGAACAAAGCCTCGCGGAATGGGAAGGAAAGTTAAAGGCAAAGGGTTTAAAGGTATCCTCCAAACTTGCAATAGGGGATCCGGTAAATGAAACGATAAAAGAAGCCGAGATATTCAAAGCGGATTTCATATGTGTGGGTACCAAAGGATTATCCGGTGTAAAGGGGTTTCTCATAGGTTCCTTCGCAAAAGCCCTTTTACACGAAAGTCCCATTCCGGTTATAACCCTTAGGTTTCCACATGTCAAACTGGAAAAAATACTGGTCGCCGTTGATCTTTCGTCCGCCACACAAACCATTATAAACTTCCTACCGAAAATTGCCAACTGGGGGAAAATAACCCTATATCATGCCATAGTTGTGGATTTTGTAATAGACCCTAAGGAAAAGGAGGCTTATATAAACCAGGTAATGAAAGAAATGCCGGATTTTAAAGGTGCGGAAAAGGTTGTTGAGGTTTCGTTTTCCCCAACCTTGGATTATGCGGGTGCTATCGTGGATTACGCTGAGAGAAACCATTACGACCTTTTGGTTATAGGTAGCCATGGAAGGACGGGAATACAAAAGGTTATTTTTGGCAGTGTTGCGGAAGGGGTGATTTCAAGGTCGCATATGCCGGTTTTAACTTTAAATATTAGGCGTTTAAAAGTTTAGCGTGCCCATTCAGGAGGTAAAACTTCTAAAAAATCGTAATGTTTTTTTATTTACATTTTCACAAGCCATTTCACAGTTGGGGGATCGTATAAACAATATGGCCATTTTGAGTTTGTTGGGAACACATGCAATGGGTTCTTCGGAGTATTCTTTTTTAGCCTTTTGGACGGTTATACCCGTTATATTTTTTGGCCCAATTGCCGGGGCAATAACGGATAGGTTTAACAGAAAGATTGTAATGATAGTTTCCGACTTGGCAAGAGCCTTACTCGTAATCTCATTGATATTTCTCTTTAAATCGTTTAAGGATTTTAGGATGGCATATTTAATTGTTTTCTGCGTTTTTACATTCACCGTTTTGTTCAATTCCGCAAAAAACGGTATAGTGGTTCATATAGCGGGTGATAAAAGCAATCTTGCGGTTTTAAACAGTATGTTAAACTTTTGGGGTAGAATAGCCACGGGTTTGGGTATTCTATTTGGGGGGATTATATCCGATAGGCTTTTATGGAAATCCTACGGTTTTGAGGGGTGGGAGGTGGGTTTGTTCGTAGACGGATTAACATTTTTAATATCGGCAATCCTTTTGGTATTCATCCATGGGGATGGTGAATATATCAAACCACAATCGGAAACAAAGGCTAAAATAAGTTATATACACTCTATATCCGAAGGGTTAAAGTTTGTTAAAAAGAGAAAAATTCTACTCTACTCTTTAATAGCAACCGCGTTAATATCGTATGTAGGGGCCATAACATATATCCTTGGTATAGTTAAACTACAAAAGATAGGGCATACCGGTACCGCTCAGTTGGGTTTGGTAGGGGGGATTTATGGCTTGGGTTTGTTTTTGGGTTCGTATTTGGCGGGGAGGGTGTTGAAGGGGAGGGAGTATAAATTGTTGTGGAATTCGGTTTTTGTTTTGGGTTTAACCCTTTCGGGAATTGCCCTTACATCAAACCTACTCGTATTATCACCGTTATTTGCAATAGGGGGGATATTTACATCCCTCGGGTTCATAGGGACGGAAACCGTCTTTCAAAAGTTCTCCACCGCGGATTACATAGGGAGGGTTGTTGTTTTAAAGGATATAGTTAATGCCCTAACATTTACATCTGTGGTTATTCTTATGGGGTTGTGGAACGACATTTTGGCGAAGTTCGTAGGGTTTGAAAACGCTTTAAATATCAACCTCGTCGCTTCATCGTTATTTGTTGTAATGTTTTGGATTTTAAGGAAGTTCTTTGTAAGGGGTAATGAATAAATTTTCCGGAGGTATAATTCCCACTCAATGAACGGAATTTTAGATATAGTGGCATTGGCTTTTATAGGGTTTTCCGCCTTCCAGGGGTTTAGGTCAAAGGCGGGTAGTCAGTTTTGGGCATTAGTGGCCCTTGTGGTTGCCGTAATAGGCGCTTCCATATTAACCCCTTCTTTTTCCAATAGTTTGCAGTTCTTTTCGGATCCGAAGATAAGGTCCATGGTTGCCTTTGTAATAATTTTCATAATTATACACCAGGGAATACAATTCTTGGCGCAGATTTTGAAGTTAAACTTTTCGCTTGGGGCCCTTGACCCCATTGGCGGATTGATATTCGCACTAATAGAATCGGGTTTATTTGTGGGGATTATAGGGTTGGCGTTGATGTCTATACCCCAGTTTAGGTTCCCGGTTGAAAACTCCTTGCTCGTTTCCAAATTGGCGCAGATAAGTAAGGGAGTAATCCTACTGTTTGGTGGGAGGGGTCTGTTCTAATGTTTGGGAAAAGGAAGGATTTCAGCAGCACGGAACTGTATGTAGGGAAGGGAACTGTAATAAAAGGGGATCTTGCGGTTGAGGGTAGCGGTGTGGTTGAAGGTGTGATAGAGGGGAACTTGGATGTAAAGGGTGAATTGATAGTGGAAAAGGATGGGAAGATTCATTCGCAAGAGATAAAGGTCGGCAGTTTGGTATGTATGGGGGAGATTATAACCAATATTCTTATAGGTGATAGGGTAGAATTCCGAAATACCGCAGTATTTAAAGGGGATTTGAGGTGTAAAATACTCGTGGTTGAAGAGGGTGCCAAACTTGAAGGGAGTGTATCCCAATTAATAGATGTTCAAACACAAAATAAAGGTTAGATACGCCGAAACGGATCAGATGGGAATAGTCCATCACTCAAATTATGTTATATACTTTGAAGAGGCGAGGGTTGCGTTTATGGAATATATGGGAAAACCTTATCACAAGATGGAAAAGGATGGGATACTCGTGCCCGTGGTAGAGGTGTATGTTAAATATCTAAAACCCGCATACTTTGGGGATGAGATAGAGGTAAGGGTGGATTTCAAACAAGAGGGTGTTAGATTTAGGTTTTATTATGAGGTTTGGAGGGGGGAAGATAAACTTGCAGAGGGTTATACAACACACGTGTATGTGGATAAAAATTTCAAAATCATAAGACCCAATAAGATTAAATGAGAATTTCCGTAATTATACCCACCCGTAATGCCGAAGAATACATAGAAAAACTCTTATTATCGTTAAGGGAACAAACCGTTAAACCCGAGATTATAGTTATAGATTCCTCATCAACGGATAAAACCCCGAAAATAGCAAAAACCTTGGCCGATGTATTTGTATCAATTGATGAAAGGGATTTTAATCACGGATTGACGAGGAATTTGGGTGTTAATTTATCAAAGGGGGATATAGTGGTTTTCTTTTCGCAGGATGCACTACCGGAAAACGAAAAAACCCTTGAAGTTTTAGTAAAACCCATAGTTGAAGGGGAGGTTGTATTGTCTTACGCCCGGCATATACCACCAAATGGGACAAGACCCACGGAGGTTTTTTTCAGATTGTTTTCATATCCACCGCAATCGGAAGTAAGGGACAAAGAAGATGTTAAAAAATGGGGACTTAGAACCTTCTCAAATTCAAATGTTTGCTGTGCGTATTTAAAGGAAAAACTCTTGGAAGTTGGAGGGTTTCCAAGGGTTATATTATCGGAGGATTTAATAGTGGCTGCAAAGTTGGTTTTAAAGGGATACAAAATAATGTATAACGCCGAAGCCAAGGTTATACACGCTCACGAATATTCCCTTTTAAAACTCTTTCAGAGATATTTTTCTATCGGGGTATTTTATGCGGAGAACAAATGGTTAAGGAAGTTCGGGGGAAGGGGGGATACTTTAAGGTTTATTATTTCGCAGATGGAATATTTAAGCGAGAATGCCCCTTTTTGGATACCCTATGCCATTGCGGAAAACTCTTTCAGGGTTTTGGGGCTTTTAGCGGGTTTTAATTATAAGATCTTTCCCAAAAAGTTATTACCGCTACTTTCGGGCTATAAGTATTATTTTCAGCCTTAGAATACAACTACTATGTTTGGACTTGGACCTCAGGAACTAATAATAATATTTCTGATTATCCTGCTTCTGTTCGGTTCAACAAAGTTACCTGAACTTGCCCGGGGGATGGGTAAGGCCATGAGGGAGTTTAGGAAGGCCGCAGAGGGTAAATACGACGAAGGGGAAGATAAAAAGGAAAAGGGAGGGAAAAACGAGGAGGGATAGAATGTTTAACTTGGGGTTTCAAGAGGTTTTAATAATTTTTCTGATAGTTTTAATCCTTTTTGGACCCTCAAAGCTGCCGGAGCTGGCAAAGGGTTTTGGGAGGGCTATTAGGGAGTTTAAAAGGGCTATGGAAGAAGACGAAGATGGAAATAAATGAGGATATACTCTCCGATAGTTTTCCTTAAAGATATATCCCGGGGAGATATGATTAAAAAGTTTCTATTGAGGGGACCCAATGGGGAGTTTTACGAGTTTTTGGGGGGTAAGGGTAAAATATGGTGGATTGAGGGGATGCTTGGGGCGGGGAAGAAAAACCTTTTAGAAATAGCAAAATGGCCTTATGCTTATATTAAAGAGTTTTCCGTATCCGATGAAGATTTGAGGTATTCAATTGTTGGAATTGATGAAAAGGAATTGGGAGAAATTATAGATGATATAAGGAAAAATTTACCCGAGGATGAAAATGGGTTAATGGATTTACTTCCGGGTGGGTTTAGAGAACTATTTGAAAGGGTTTTAACCGAAGGGTACGAGGTTTTTAGCGGTGAGGGAAAAGTGGAAGTTATTCTAAATCTGATTGAAACCGGTTTATTGGATAGGGGGTTGAAGGTTGCAACGGTATTCTTACCCTTAAATTCCGCAATTTTCTTCTCGGAAAACGGGAAAATATTCGGCCTTTCATTTCCGGGAGAATTTGGGTTGGGTAAAGAATTCTTTGAGGATGATGGCGGAAGTACTATAAAGTGTAAGGTCTTTTCCCTACCCTCTTTATAATTCCCGCTGTGAGACTCTTCATAATAAACAACGGTTGTCCGAATTGCGGTGGTCCAATTACGGATGATAGGTTGGTAAGGGGTTTGCCGTGTTATAAATGCCTACCCAAATATATGGATAACATATGCAAAGATTTGTTAAACTTTGGGAAAATTCAAAACTTAAAGGAAATGTGCGAAGTTGAAGATAAACTCGTATATTTCTCGGATGTATTTAAAAAATGCGTTGGTTTTGAACCGTGGTCTTTGCAGAAAACCTGGGCTAAAAGGTATTTTATGGGTAATTCCTTCGCAATAGTTGCCCCTACGGGTGTAGGAAAAACCACATTTGGAATAGTGGTATCCATATTGGCAGAAAAATCCCTTTTGATCTTCCCCACAAAATTACTGGCCGAACAGGCATACGATAGGATTGTTGAATTTTTAAACAAGTTGGGATACGATAAAGAAGTGGTGTTGTATAGGGGAAGGAAAAGGGAAAAGGAAAAGATAATTTCCGGCGATTTTGATATTCTTATAGGAACCAATATGTTCTTGCATAAGAACTTGGAAAACATAAGGAACCACAGTTTTGATTTTATTTTTGTTGATGATACGGATTCGTTTTTAAAGAGTTCAAAAAACATAGACGGGATTTTCCATATATTGGGTTTTTTGGATGATGAGATCAAACTCGCTTTAAAAGAGAACAAAACGGAAGAGGATTATGAGGCCTTGGAAAGGATAAGGAACAGAAAACATAAGGGTGTTCTTATAATCTCATCGGCTACGCTTAAACCGAAAACCAAACGGGTAATGTTGTTTAAGCAACTTTTGGGGTTTGATATACAAAAGGCTATTAGCACCGTTAGGAATGTGGTTGATAGCGTTAAAGAGGTTAAGGGTTTTGAGGATGCTCTAAATACAATTCCAGAAATTGTTGAGAAACTCGGGAAAGGTGGGCTATTGTTCGTATCCGCAAGATATGGAAAAGAGGTTATTGATGTGGTGGTGAAGTTTTTAAGGGAAAGGGGATTTAATGTTTTGAGTTATACGGAAAAGAAACCCAAGGATTTATACGAAGAAATGGAGAGGGGGGAATTTGATTTAGCGGTGGGGTTGGCACATATCGGTAATCCCCTTGTTAGGGGTATAGATTTACCGGCTATAATAAGATACGCAATTTTCTTAGATGTTCCAAAATTTGTGTTCCCCGTAAAAGTGCAACCTTCACCCGCAAATACCTTAAACCTCTTGGTGGGTATATACTCCCTTTTGGAGGCCGATGAAAAGATAAAGGTTTCACCATATATGAGATACTTGCGCAAATACAGGGGAATAAAACCCGAGGAACTGGATAAATACCCGAAGATAAAGGAAAGGGTTTTGGAAATTTACGATTTTATCACGAAAAAGTTTAAAGATAAAAACTTTATAAAGAAGTTAAACGAATCGGAAGATGTATCCTTGGAATACATAAACGGGGAAATGTATATTACTGTGGCGGATGTTTCAACATATATTCAGGCCAGCGGTAGAACATCAAGGCTGGTTGCCGGGGGTTTAACGAAGGGTTTGAGTTTGATATTGTATTGGGATAAGAAGTCCATAAACAGCCTTAAAAAGCGCCTAACCTACTATTTCCATGTTATGGATATTGAGTTTCAGGAGTTTGATAAACTCAACTTGCAAAGGGTTTTGGAGGAAATAGATAGGGATAGGGAGATGGCCAAGGGGGTGATTAAAGGAGGTATTACCGGGGATTTGAGGGATGTTTTTAAAACCACATTGGTAATAGTGGAGTCGCCAAATAAGGCCAGAACAATCGCTTCTTTCTTCGGGAAGCCCCAGATGAGGACGGTTAAGAACTCAATATTTTACGAAATTCCGCTTGGGGACAGAATCCTATCCATTACGGCATCCTTAGGGCATATTTTGGATTTAAAAACGGAAGGGGGGTTCTATGGGGTTTTGGAGGATAACGGGAGTTTTGTGGGGATTTATGATACCATAAAGAGGTGTAAGAAAACCGGGGAACAACACACGGAAAAGGAATACTTGCTAAAATCGTGTAAGGAGGAGGAAATAGACGATAAAGCGGAAATTGTGGAATCTTTGAGGAGGGTCTCATATGAGGTGAATGAAGTTTTTGTGGCAACAGATCCGGATGCGGAGGGCGAAAAAATCGCCTATGATATATACACACTTTTATCACCTTATAACAAGAACATTTATAGGGCCGAATTTCACGAGATAACGCCAAAGGCTTTTAGGAAATCCTTGGAGGAGTTGAGGGAGTTTAATATTAATAGGGTTAAGGCTCAGATAACCCGCAGAATAGCGGATAGGTGGGTTGGATTCACGCTTTCAAGGATTTTATGGGATAAATACAACAGGAAGAACCTTTCGGCGGGAAGGGTACAGACACCCGTTTTGGGTTGGATAATAGAGAGGGCATACGAGTTTAAAAAGAAGATTGATAAGGTAACGATTGAAACGGGAGTCGGGAGTTTTTCCTTTACGGTTGAAGACAAATCCCTTGTTTATGAGATGAAAAATCATCCGGAAAGGTTTAGGGCTTTTTGGGGTAAGGAGTGGGAAGAGGAGAAATCACCACCACCACCCTACACCACGGATACGATATTACAGGATGCGAGTTTAAAACTCAAACTACCGGCGCAGAAAACAATGCAAGTTTTACAAGACCTGTTTGAAAAGGGTGTGATTACATATCACAGAACGGATTCAACAAGGGTTTCGGATGTGGGTAAGTATTCCGTTGCAAAGGTATACATTGAAAAGGTGTTCGGCGAAGGTATGTTTTATCCGAGGAGTTGGGGAGAAGGTGGAGCCCATGAATGTATAAGACCCACAAGACCCATAACACCCGATGAGTTGAGGTTAATGTTAAACATAGGCAGCATACAACTTGAAGATCCAAAGAACGCTTTAAGGGTTTATTCCCTTATATTCAATAGGTTCATAGCCTCCCAGATGAAACCCACAAAGGTTAAAATGGCGGAGGTGATAATAACATTTAACGGCTTTGCGCATGTGGAAGAAACGGTTAGGGACATTGTTGAGGACGGTTATAACTTGGTTCTCAAAAACTTAGCGGTGTTTAAGGGGGATATAACCATAAAGGGGGTTAAATTCTCAAAGGTTCCAAAAGCCCTACCCTACACTCAGGGAACATTAATACAGGAGATGAAGAAGAGGGGATTAGGAAGGCCATCAACATACGCCCAAATAGTCCAAACATTGCTTGAAAGGGATTATGTGATTGAAAAGAGGGGGTATTTGTTCCCGACAAAACTGGGCATAAGCGTTTATATGTTTTTAAAGTCGCGGTTTGATGAATATGTTAATGAGGATTTTACGAGGAAGTTGGAAAGGGAAATGGATGAGATTGAGGAGGGAAAAAAGGAGTATATGGACACGCTAAGGGAATTGTATAAGGTGTTTTCAAGTTTGTGATGAGAGACAAGCAGGCAAAAAAGTTTTCGGGGTTATAATATTCGGCTTATGGGGGGATATAAATGGGGAGTTTGTGTATCCTCGTTTATGCGCCATTTCGCACACAGGAGGAATAGAAGATGTCAAGTAGATTAACAGAAATATTTGAAGATGAAAAACTTGTAAAGAGAATAAAAAATAAGATGCCATATCTATTTCAACTTGCAGAATTAGAAAGTTCAAGGGCGGGAAAAATTGGAATGGAAGTTGGGTCTCTCCGGGAAAAGATAATTATCGCTCTACTTATCTATAAGTTCGGAGAAGAAAATGTTGAAACCGAGATACCCATTACAGAACCTGAAGTTGATGTAAGATTATTTGGTGAACCAATATCTATTAAAACGATAACTGGTAAGGAATTTAGTGGAGTTAAACTCATATGGACAGTAGATGCTCAAAAAGCAAGGGAATTCAGAGATACCTATTATCCACGCTGTGATATTTTATTAGTTCAAATTAATTGGGGAAGTACAGGGGGTTTTTACTACATCCCTGTAGAGGCACAACAAAAACTTTTTGATAGGATAG
This sequence comes from uncultured bacterium, assembly GCA_964426895.1. Classification (GTDB taxonomy): domain Bacteria; phylum Hydrothermota; class Hydrothermia; order LBFQ01; family LBFQ01; genus Caldipriscus. Next base: position 1,328 of record CAYRSH010000032.1, on the reverse strand, counting down.
GCAGAAATAGATATATCAAACTCCCTAAACCAGGTACAAATCCAAGAGGTGTGGAAATAAGTAAAGAAGCATTATCAGCGCTAACTAAGGACTATTTGTCAAAAGTTATAGAAATAAACTGGCAGAAAGCAAGAATCGATTACGATCCTTACAAAAGATGGATAGATTATTGGAGGGAAGATTAAAATGAAAAAAAGAAAAAAAGGCACCAAAACAAGCTCTTTTGGTTCCCCAGGTAGGATAAACCATGATTCTACCCCATTTTACTCAAGTAAACTGTATAAGGGACTACCCAAAGAACAAAAACTAAAATATGTAGAAAATCCCATTCCCCCAGATTTTCTTGACAGGATTTTCTGCAAATCCTCTGAAAAGATGGAAGAGCTACCCGATAATAGCGTACATTTGATGATAACTTCACCCCCTTATAATGTAGGAAAAGAGTATGATAGAAATCTTACACTTAACGAGTATCTCGAATTCTTAAAGAGAGTATGGAAAGAAGTTTACAGAGTACTTGTTCCGGGAGGCAGGGCTTGTATTAATATTGCAAATCTGGGCAGGAAACCATATATCCCCCTTCACGCGTACATCATTAGAGATATGCTTGATTTAGGATTTTTAATGAGGGGGGAGATTATATGGAATAAAGCATCTTCTGCCAGCCCATCTACTGCATGGGGAAGTTGGTGTTCAGCCACAAATCCCACATTAAGAGATGTTCATGAATATATCTTAGTTTTTTCAAAAGGAACTTTCTCCCGGAAAAACCCAAATAAAAGAAAAAGTACAATCTCACGAGATGAATTTCTTGCATTCACAAAAAGCGTTTGGACATTCCCTGCTGTATCGGCTAAAGAGGTAGGACATCCCGCCCCTTTTCCGGTAGAACTTCCATATAGATTAATTCAACTTTATACTTTTGAAGGCGAGGTGGTTTTAGATCCCTTCATGGGAAGTGGTCAAACAGCTATCGCTGCTATAAAAACAAAAAGACATTATATCGGGTATGAGATAGAGGAAGAATATGTGAAATTGGCAGAAAAAAGAATAAAGGAATTTTTAGTGGGATACAAATCTCCAAAACTGTTTGAATTTCCAGGTGAAAATAGCGGTGTATAACCCAGCATATACGGCTCATTTCGTTCGCCCAAATTTCGGCCACGCCGAAACTATAAGTGGTTTAGAGAACCGAGCGGGTACATTGTTAATGCTCCAAGAGAAGACGAACTATCCGCATGGTCAATTATTCCAAAATTTACTTAAAAAACTAAAAGAAGGAGAAGACCTCTTTAGTATCCTACAAACGGCTACTCTTAGGAAGTTGG
>CAYRSH010000031.1:0-19541 GCA_964426895.1 uncultured bacterium | reverse complement strand
ATACGACAGGCTTTCAGCCGCCGCATATTTAAGCGGTATGGCCTTGGGAACATATTGGAAGGTCTTGTTTATTCCACCGTTCCAATTTTTGCATACTACGCAGGTATGGCCCCTTGGTTCAGGTTTCCTTTGACTTGGGGGCATCCTACCTGCTATATAAACTGTTTGGAGAAGAGTAAAAACGCAACCTTACCCCTTGAAGGATAGCCCTCAACAAAGTAATTCTTCCGGTTTAAAAGGTTATCAATCCCGAAAGTTAAATTATACCCTTTAATGTCAAGGTTCAAAGATAGGTTTAAGTTTAGTATGTAATCAACAAAGCGGGTGTTTGCCGGGTTTGTGAATCTCGGGTCAAGGTACAAGAGGGAGAGGGAAAAGGGTTTATAACTAAGGAGAACGGAATATGTATTTTTTGGCCTGTAAATCATCCTCTTGCCGTTATCATAATATGCGTAAAGCCTATCGTATTTAAACCTTAAAAATCCAAATCCAACATAAAGGGAAATCCCCCATATGTTCCCCGCAGATGAGTTTTCCGGCCTCCAAATTCCCCCCACATTCCTCCACTCTATTATATCCCAAATTCTCCTGAAAAAGCCGGATATTTGCAAACCCTTAAATTTAAACTCCGAACTTATGGTAAATGTTTTCTCGTTTTTTAAGTTGGGATTACCCTCGGCACCCGCACCCTTCCAATACAATTCGTCAAAGGATGGAATGCGGTTTGAAAAAGAAGAGTTGAATGTTAAAAGTTTAATGGGGAAACTCAAAAAACTTCCAAAACCCATTCTCTTGCCATCATACCAAAGATTTCCCGAAATATAGCCGCCAAAAACATAAAAGTTTCTTCCGAGGTATATCAACGGGCGGATTTTTTCCCCTATGTTTGAACTCTTTATACCTTCCGCATATGTTAAGAGTTTATACCCAAAAACATCCCATTTATAACCGGCCCGCAAATTCGTATGATAGGAGTATATAAATTCATCCCTCCATTCCCTTCCGAGGATTAAAATGTTGAAATCCCCATAACCCATAACAACCCTTATATCCGTTTGTATCCCGGAAGTTTGTGGGAAACCCCCCATACCCGAAGTCCTCTTCCTTGAAACCCTCAAATCCCCAAAACCCTTATCGTATAAAAACACCCCCTCGGCATAAAACAGGCTATCCCTACCACCCGTTAAATTCCCCAAATCAAAACCCCCATATCCGCCTTTATACCCAAAGGAAAATCCCCAAAAACCGTTTAAAAAACCGTAATATTCCCTTCCCGGAGTATAAGAAAAGTTTAGGTTCCCATAAATTGAATAGGGGGAAAATCCACCTTCATAAACGGATAGGTTGCCGAACAAAAAGGGGGAAATGTCCGTTAGGTCCACATAGGAGTTTTGGGGCTGGTTTATCAGAATACCGTTTAAAAAAACTGCATTCCCCTTTGGGTGTCCCCCCTTTAAGGATATTCCCGAAATGTCCGCGTACGATCCATAAGTAAAGCCCTGAGAAAAGGGTAAAGTGGAGGCCATAACCCATAGGGGCTTGTCGTATTCAAGGGTTATTGTATCCCCTACGGGGGCCTCTACCAATATTTCCGGCAGAAAGAAACTCACCTCTTTATAACCTTTTTAACCCTGCCGTTATCCCCAACGACGAAATAAACCCCCACGCTTGCGGGTTTAACAACCCTCCTACCCGTTATATCATAAACGGCTTTTATGTTTTCGGGGGATTTATAAACATATTCCTTTGATGAGAGCGTATTCGGTGATAGGGTTATTGATATGGGTCCAACATCAACCGTGGCGGTGTGCTCTATGGAATTCGTATTCCTGTTGAAAACGATTATATTCCCGTTTGATGTGTAATCGCCAGCGGCGAGTATAAAAATCCTCTCGTTATAAACCTCCCCCTCAGAAAACCCGTAATAAGAACCCAAGGGTAAGGGTATAAAGGCCCTGCTTGAAGGTATAAAATAACCGGCAAAAGAGTATCCCAACGCCAAAAGCGTATCGGTATTAACATACTTTAAGAAGCCTATATTTTGGGGTGTTGGTATGCTATCCAAAACCGTCAGGGGGTTCGTTGAGATTAAATAAATCCTTTGGGTTGTGGCGTCAAACCAATCCCCACCGGAAACAAAGGCGGTATCCGTTCCGTAAAACTCCATGGAAAGGAGGTTTATCCCAAACTTTAAGGAATCAACTATGTTTCCGAGTGTATCAATCTTGTATAGGGTTGATGTATCCGTTCTAAAACTATCCCTCCTATAACCCGTTGATATCGCGTAAAAGTATCCCCCGTTAAACCCAACATATTGCGGACTCCTCCAAACCCTTAGCCCCCAAACCATGCCCTTTGTGGTTAAATCGTATAGAACAACGCTATCGGAAGCCCATAAGGAGATGAGGATTTTGTTGTTGTTAATAACCGCCGAATAGGGGTTTGAGGAGGGGTTTAAGGTTATGCTATCAACCAAGAATGGGTGGTTGTCGTCTTGGAGGATGTATATCTTGCCGTTTCCGGAACTCACCGTGTAAAGGTATCCCGAGGAGTATAAAACCTTGTTTAGGGTGGATCCATGCGGTTCTATACCGTTTCGCAGGGTAAAAGGCGGGGATGCGTTCATTATTGAGATTGAGCCCGGAGATGACCAGACGCTATGAACCACAACAACCCTTTGCGCAAAAATCGGCAAAGATAAAAACATTAAAGAGAATCCCCTTTTCATGGTTTTCCTTTTAACGCTTAAAACCTTACCTCAGGCGGCGAGCCCCGGCACCGCCCTATGAGGCCCTCCCGGGCAGGTCTTCCGGCTCGCGGGCAACCTACTCCCCGGCCTTCCCACCCTTATGGGCAGTGGCCTTTATGGGTTTCGTTCCCGCTCACGGCCGCCGGGACGGCTCCCGATTTTCACGGGATTCCCTGAACCCGGGAGGTGGGTATTATAAGGGGGTGTTCTATCCATCTTTATAATTTCTGCTTGAAGGCCTTGTTTCTATGTGTTGGGAACTCTTGTAGGTCGCAGGTGGCGGAGGGGTTTGCCAAAAAATATTTAAAAAATTGGGAAGTTTATTCGGCAGGCTCAAAACCCGCCGGCTATGTCCATCCGCTGGCGGTTGAGGTTATGAAGGAAAAGGGCATAGACATATCAAATCAGAGGTCAAAGGGGATATGGGAATTGCCAAATTACGAATGGGATTTGGTTGTTTTGGTGTGCTCCGATGAGGAGTGCCCCTATATACCCGGTAAGAATGTTGAGGTTTGGGGAATAAAAGACCCCATAGGAAAGGACATAGAATTTTACCGTAAGGTTAGGGATGAAATAGAGAACAGGGTTTTGGAGTTGACAAAAAGGTATGGTAATAAAGAGGGTTAGGTTAAAAAACTTTAAAGCCCATGCGAATTTTGATAGGGAGTTTGGAAAATTTACGATAATATTGGGCAGGAATAATGCCGGTAAGAGCACAATCCTTGAAGCGATTTATAAAGCCTTATACTCGGATAGTGAGGATTTTGGAACGATTTATATAAGGAGAGGGGAAAAAGGGTTTGTGATAAACATCCAATTTTCGGATGGGTATGAAGTGGAGGTTGCATATCCGAAAACAAAGACGGCAAAGGTTTATGGAAATAACGGGATTTTAACTTTAAAAGAGTTTAGAAGGGTTTTTAAGTTTCCGGAAGATGATGAAACATTTAAGTTTTTGGTGATGTTTGAACAGGGGAGTTTGGACGAGTTTAAGCGCGAAACATACGAAAAGGTAAAAAAAATTTTAAAATTGGATTTTGCGGATAACATTATCAAGGCGGCGGATAAGGTTATAAGGGATTTAAATAATGTGATGAAAAGAGCAGAAGGGAAGATTCAGCCGGGAATATTCCACGCTAAGAAGGTTTTAAGGAATTTAAAGTTGGAGTTGGAAGAGTGTAGGTGTGGTATAAAAAGGTTGGAGAGGTTTTCCAAGAGGATACAAAGGGAAATAGATGAACTTGAAAGGCAAAGGGATGAGATTAGAAGGGAAATAGAGGTTTTGGAAAAGCTTAAAGGTGAGAGGGAAAGGATGACCGGAATGTTAGAGGTTTTAAAGAAGAGAAAGGGGGAGATTGAAAGGAAGATTTTGGAGTTTGAAAGGTCTTTCCCGCAAAACCTTCCAAAGGATAGGGAAATGCTAAAAGCCATAAGCGAATACATTAAAAATGCGAAAACATTTAAGGAAAACCTTGAAAAAGCCAAAGAATACGAAAAGTTGAAGGGGGAGTATGAGAACATAAAAAACGATTATATGGGAAAAACGCAAGACCTCGGAAAAACGATAGAATATTTAAGGGGTTTTTACTCGGATTTGAAAAGGGTTGTGGAAATCCTTATAGGCATTCCGGAAAACTTTATCGGTAAAACGCTTGAAGAATTAAATGCCGAAAAGGAGAACTTGAAGGCGGAGAGGGATAAGGTTGTGTCGGAAATCGGGCATTTTAAAAAGAGGTTGGAAAGTTTAAAAGATGCGGGTGATAGGTGTCCTGTATGCGGGGAACCCCTGCCTTCCGAAAAGAGGGATAAACTAATAAAAGAAAGCCATCAAGCCCTAATGGAATTATACGAAAGGGAAAGGCATATAGGGGATACGATAAAAGCCTTAGAAAAAAACATTCAAAAGTTAAACGAGTTAAGCGTTCATTTAAAAGCCTTGGAGGATAAACTCCCGGAATGCCCGGAATCCTTAAAGGATAAAGTCAAAATTTGGGTTGCAAATACGCTTAAAGACCCAAAGAAAGTTTTAAAAGATGTGGAGGAATTGGGTAAAGGTTTGCGTGCGGGGTTGGAGGAATTGGAGAGGGATTTTAAGGTTAAACAGGGAGAATACGAAAGGAGATTAAAGGAACTTGAAAGACCTTATGCGATATGTTTGGCATCAAAAGAAAATCTGGAAAGGATAACAAAGATGTATCCAAATATTGAAGATATTTCCGGAAGTTTGGATGAAAAAACCGTTGAAGAAAACCTTGGGAAACTTGAAGAATACGGGAGGAATAAAGGGGAAATTGAAAAAATAGTTAAAGAGTTGGAGAAAATACAAAAAGCCTTTGAAGGTGAGGAGTTTAAGGATTTGGACAAAAGGTTAAACAATGCTAAGGAAGTTTTAAAGGAAATTGAGGAAAGGATTGATGGTTTAAGAGCCGAGAGGGAAAGGATAATAAACGGGATTAGGAACTTGGAGGGTAAAATATACGAAAAACAACCGAAGTATGAGGAGTTAAAGAAAATAGTTAGGGAATTTGAGGATGCCAAAGAGGGTATAGAAAGGGTTTCAAGGTTTAAATCCGCCGTTGAAGAGGCAAAGAAGACATTTATAAGCTTGGCGAAGTTGGAGTTTGAGAAGGCTTTAAACACATATTTCTTGGATAGGTTTGGCTTTTCAAACAGATATACAAAAATAGAGGTGGATGAAAACTTTGAACCCGTATTCCATACGAGGGAAGGGAGTGTTATAAGTAGGGGTAATAGTAATAGTTTATCCGTAAACAAGGTGGGTTTAAGTGGGGGTGAGAGGACGGCTTTGGGGCTTGCTTATAGGTTGGCTTTGAGGGAACTCTTTGGGGATGTTCCGAAGGTTCTTTTATTGGATGAACCGACAACGCATATGGATGCGGACAGGAGGCTTGCCGTTTGGGGTATTTTAAAGGAAATAGCGGAAAGGGATAATATTCAGATAATTGCGGTAACCCATGACGATGCGGTTGAAGATGTCGTAGAAAGGGAAAACATAATAAGGCTTGCATCGTAATAAACTCCCACCTTAAAATATGCGGTGATGTTAATGTTTTTAATAGTCGCACCGCCGTCGGATGAGATTAAGAGGTTGGAAGAGATAAAACTTTACTTTGAAGAATCCGAGAGGGTTTCCGGGGTTCCAAAGGATGTTTTAATGGCGATTTCATATACCTTAACGAAATATTATCACCACATACCCAAGGAGGGCGAGATACCACAATACGGAATAATGGGAATTTTCAATCTGAATGAGGCAGAAAAGGTTTCCGGAATAAATAAGGAAAGGATTATCAATAACCCGAGGGATAACATCGTAGCGGGTGCAAAACTCATAAGGCAATACATGGAAGTTTGCGGTGGGGATTTGGAATGCACTTTCAGGAATTACGGCCCAAAGGGTGCGGAGAACATATTCGCAAGGGATGTTTTGAAACTATTAAAAAACGGTTTAGAATACCCCGTATTATCAATAAAACCCCATCCAGAAATAAAAATTAAGAATACCGAAAAGAGTGGTTTTAAACCTTTGGCTTGCCCCCCTGGGCCCGAATACCCCTTAGTTGACAGGTGGGATCAGGCGGACCCTTCAAACTTTACAACGAGTTTAAGGCCGAGCAGTTATCCAATACATAAAGTAGTCGTTCATACAACGGAAGGGTCGTATTACGGGGCAATATCCTGGTTTAAAAACCCCTCTTCAAATGTTAGCGCACATTATGTTTTGAGGTCTTCGGATGGGGAGGCCACACAAATGGTTTGCCATAAGGATATAGCATGGCACGCGGGGAATTGGTATTACAATACTAGGTCAATAGGTATAGAGCATGAGGGATATGTTTCGCAAAACGGGTGGTATACGGATACGGTTTTAAAGAAATCCGCATACATAAGCAAGATGTCAATAACAACCTTTGGGTTTTCCCTAAATCACGATACGATAAACGGGATAATGGGCCACAGTGAGGTTCCCGGTGCAACCCATACAGACCCCGGAGCGTATTGGGACTGGCTTTACTATATGGCATTGGTTGAAGGTTTAAAGGTTTCGGATACATTGGTTGATAACTTAACAACGGGTTTTAGACGGGGTGGTCCTTATGAATATTGGTGGTTTGATTCCGGAAACGGATACGGGACGGTTTATGCCCTTGGGAATTACAGGCACACTTGGTACACATATACAACAACCGGATCCGTTGTGAATTGGGCCAGATGGACGCCAAACCTACCCAGAACGGGTTTATACGAGGTAAAGGTTTATATACCGTCGGGGTATAACGCATATGTTAGGTATAGGGTTTATCATCAGGGGAGTAGAACGGATGTTTGGATAAACCAATCCTCATACTCAAACCAATGGGTTAGCCTTGGAACATATACCTTTGATGCGGGTTATTCCATAAACAACTCTTTAACCCTCGGGGATACATCAAACACCTCCGGAAGGAAAATAGCATTTGATGCCGCCGTTTGGATATACAGGGGGCCTTCGGGTTGCGGGGATGTGGTTGTGGATGATGGGGATCCGAATTGGTATTCTTTTGGAAGTTGGTATCTGAGTTCTTATTCCGGTTATAACGGGGATTATAGGTATGCAAATGTTGGGGGAACACAGGACTCCGCCTTATGGGTTTCTTCCCTTTCCTGTTCCGGGGGTTGGAAGGTTTATGCGTGGGTGAGAAAGGGAACGAATAGGACTACGCAAGCACATTATAAAATAAGAACAATATACGGCGATACGAATTTATACCTTAATCAATACGGTTCCTCCTCGGATACCGGTTGGTTTTACCTCGGGAGTGTTTGCGCGGATACATTCTTGGTTAGACTTTACGACGATGCCCCGGATGGAGATGTTGTCATAGCGGACGGTATAATGTTCAGGAGGGATACGAGTATTTCGTGTTATACGGATGTATCCGAATCCGATGTTAAGGAGAATATGGATATAAGGTTTGAGAGGGGTTATATAAATGTTTTGGTTCCCACGAAAACGGATTTAACCCTTGAAATCTTATCGGCGGATGGTAGGGTGTTGTTAAAGGAAGAATACAAAGGGGTAAAGGGATGGATTAAGTATCCCTTCAAGCACAGGAGTGTTTTCTTCGTTTTGATTAGATGGAAGTATGGTTATAAAGTTAAGAAGTTCATCCCTTAGAATGGCGGGTTGAAGTTTGAAGATATAACGGGGCTTTTGATGGAACTAAGGGAAAGGTGGGATATATATTTAGTTGGTGGGGTTGTTAGGGATTGGGTTTTAAAGGACTATAAGAATTTCCGCGCTAAGGATTGCGACTTTGTGTTAATAGGGGGTATAAGGGAATTAAAGGAAATGGTGAATTCTTTGAAGGGTAAGGGGTTTGTATTGAAAAAGTTTTCGCAATTCGGAACCGCAGAAATGGAGTTTAAAGGGGTGAATTTTGATATAGCCCTTTGTAGAAAAGAATTTTATGATTATCCGGGGGCATTGCCTAAGGTTGAGTTTGTTAAAGATTTAAAAGTGGATGTTTTGCGGAGGGACTTTACGGCAAACGCCCTATACTTTGACGGGGAAAGGATAATTGATTTTGTTAAAGGCTTGGATGATATAAGGGGAAGGGTTTTAAGACCTTTGGCATCCTTTTCCGACGACCCTACGAGGATTCTTAGGGGAATAAGGTATAAAAACCTTTTAGGGTTTGCTTATACGGATGAATTCTTTAAGTTTCTTGAAGATAGCAGGAGGTATATAAAAAATGTTTCTTACCAGAGGCTTTTAAACGAGTTGAGGACTACATCCAAAATCCCAAGGAATGCATTTTATAAAACATTTAAAGAGATGGTGGAATTTGATGTCCTGTTTTGGATAGGGGAAATACCAAAGGATGCTTATAAAAAGTGGAAAAACTTTTATGTGGGAAAACCCAATAAACACCGTTGGGTTATCCTTTTGGCACCTTTTGTAAAGGAGGAATTACCCCTTGAAAGCGAAGAAATATCGGCAATTGAGGTGTTAAAACTCCCGGATGTTAGAAATAACATAGAAAGAATACACGAAATGTTTTCCAACCATAGGGACTTGGATATATTAACATATGCAAATTGGAAGGGTAAGGATAAAAGGCTTTTTATGTTTTATTTGCGGGTTAAAAACGGGGTAAAAATAACCCTATACCCCATTGAAGAGAGGGTTAAAAGTTTTCGTAAAGTTGTGAAAACCTTGGGACTGGAAATACCAGAACCGGAGTTCCTGTATTACAAACCGGAGAAACCACAGGAGAATAGGAGGTTGAAACTAAAAATTGAATCTTACATTATGGAGGCTTTGTTAGGGCAAATTTAGGCGAATTTTTTACTCGTTGATTTTAACAGGTTTAGAATATCTACCTTATGAAAATGCCAAAGTTTAAATTGAAGGGCACGGATGAGAGGTTTTACACCGATGAGAATATAAAGGGGGAATATGGTTCGATTATTATATTCTGGTGTAATCACTGCCCTTATGTAAAGGCTTGGGAAAGCGAGGTGTTGAGGATAGTAAATCAATATAAGGATAAATTCGGTTTTGCATTTATAAACTCAAACGACCCCACCAAATACCCCGAAGACTCCTTTGAAAACATGAAAAAGAAGGATTATCCGGTACCCTATCTGTTTGATGAAACACAAGAGGTTGCAAAAGCATTTGGAGCCGAAAGGACACCTCATGTTTTCGTTTTTGATAGGGATGGAAATTTGGTTTATAAGGGTGCTCCGGATGACGATTACGAAGGAAATCCGAAAAAGCGCTATTTAGTTGAGGTTTTAGAGGCTTTAATAAAAGGGGAAAAGCCCCCGTATAATGAAACACCTGCCGTTGGTTGTACGATCAAGTGGAAATAGGGAAGGGTGTTATCTTAATTCCCGGAATTCATAGGCTTGGGTTTAGGGAAAATACACCCGCACTCGGCTTATACCAAAAACACTATCTATCCTGAAAGTTTGGCCTCCTCTTCTCCTTAAAGGCTTTAATTCCCTCCTTTTTATCCTCGGTTTCGCACAATTCCGCAAACAAACGGGCTTCAAGGTCAAGGCCTTCGCTCAAACTTAGGTCTTCACCCTCATAAACCGCCCTTAACGCCGCCCTTATTGAGGGTAATCCTTTTTGGGCTATTCTCTTTGCGAAATCCTTGGAAGCCATTATAACCCTATCCGAGGGAACAACGGCATCCACAAGGCCTATACGGAAAGCCTCCTGAGCCGTTATCTGCTCACCCGTAAGGATTAACCTTAAAGCATTAGACCTCCCCACCAACCTCGTAAGCCTTTGGGTTCCACCCATTCCCGGTATTATCCCGAGGTTTATTTCGGGTTGTCCGAATTTTGCCCTATCCCCCGCTATCCTAAAAGTGCATGCCAAAGCCAACTCCAAACCTCCACCAAGACATAGGGAATGTATAGCCGCTATTGACGGCTTTCCAAGGCTTTCAAGTTTGTTTGCTATACTCTGGGCTTGTTTAACCACCTCATAAGCCTCTTCTTTTGTGTTCAGTTTTTCTATTTCGTTTATATCCGCACCCGCTATCCACGCTATCTGGCCCGCCGCCGCAAGGATTATAACCTTTACCTCGTCGTTATCCCTCAACTCATCAAGGGCCTTATCCAACTCCTCCATAACAGCCCTTGAAAGGGCATTAACCGGAGGGTTTTCTATTACCAATGTGGCTATTCTATCCTCAACGCTATACCTAACATGTGCCATAGATGGGGATTTTACGCCCGTTAGATTTTTGAAAGTTAAAATCCTTCGTCTTTATAATCCCTACTTATGGAATTCAGGCTTGACGGGGTTATAAACATAAATTACGGTAAGTGCGGGATAGGTAAAATAAATTTGGAGTTGAAGCCTTTGGGTAGGTGTAGCAGGTGCAGGAAAAACGACGCCATTATAAACTTGGCATACGCAAGACAAAGACTTTGTAAGGATTGTTTTAACGATTTCTTCACAAAGAGGGTTAGGAGGGTCGTGGAAGAGTTTAGGATGTTTAAACCCGGGGAGAGGGTTGCCGTAGCGGTTTCGGGGGGTAAGGATAGCGTTGCCCTACTCCACGCCTTAAAAAAGGCCTTTCCAGAACAAGAAATATACGCCTTTTATATAAACCTCGGGATAAAGTACTACTCCGATCACCTTGAAAAGAAGGTAATAGAACTTGCGGAAATGGTTGGTGTTCCGATAGAGATATACAACTTAAAAGAAAAGGAGGGTTATACCATAGACGACTTCCTGCTAACAAAGTATAAGAACAAGATGTGTTCGGTTTGCGGGGCGATAAAGAGGAATATTTTTACTATGCTGGCGGTAAAGGTAAATGCTGAGGCGGTTGCGACGGGGCACAACCTTGACGATACCGTTTCAACGATGATGTCTTTATTCTTCTCGGGGGATTTTGAGGGTATAGCGAGGTTGAAACCCGTATTAAAACCTTTAATAAAGGGGCAACCGAGAAAGATAAAACCCTTAATAACAACCCCGGAAATTGAAGATTTGTATTATGTGGCCTTAAACGAGTTGCCCGTTCAGGAATGCGGTTGCCCTCATGGGGAATTCACACCGATTAAGGGTATGAAAAAATGGCTTGACGAAATGGAAAAGGAACAACCGGATATAAAGTTCAGACTCCTATCCGTATTCAGGAGAAAGTTTATACCTTTGGTGGAGAAGGGATTAAACTTTGAAGAAAGTATTAAAGAGGTTAGGGCATGTACGGTTTGTGGGATGCCCTCATCATCCGAAATATGCTCAAAGTGTAGGAGGGTTATGGAGTTGATGGGAGTGAAGGAAAGGAGGGGGGATATTAATATGGAAATAACATTTGAAGAGTTGGAAAGGTTAAGGGAAAACGAAAGGGTTATTTTACTTGATGTCAGGGATAGAAAAGAATACGAGGTTTATACCCTTGAAGGGGCCATAAATATCCCAGCGGATGAGATACAGAAAAGGTGGAAAGAACTCTTAAAGTATAAGAGGACGCATAAGATTGTTGTGTTTTGCAATGCTGGTAGGAGCAGTTATGCCGTGGCGGTGAAGTTGAGGAATTTGGGTTTTGATGCCTATAACTTAAAGGGTGGTATAATGAGCCATATTCAGCCTTAAAATCCCCAACTCATGGAGGAGAGGAAATCCGTAAAAGAGGTAAAGATAACCATAAACAGGGAAGACTTAGAAAAATACGAGGACGAGGCGGCAAGAAAGTTGGCGAAGAGGGTTAGGGTTCAGGGTTTTAGGCCGGGTAAAGCACCTGTGGACATAGTGAAGAGGTTGTATAGGGATAGGATAGTGGAAGAGGCTTTGGAAGAGGCGTTAAACAAAGAGGTTAATAAACTAATAGAAGAAAACCACTGGAAGATTATAACAAGACCGAGGATAAAGGCACAAGATCAGAGCGATTCAACTTATGAATTCACGGTTGAGTTTGAGATAATACCGGAATTCAGCATACCCGATTTATTCTCAATAACGGTAAAGAAGAGGATAAAGAGGGTGACGGATTCGGATGTTGAGGAGAGGATAAACGCTTATAAAGAGGAAAATGTCCAATTAAAGGCTGTTGAAAGGGAAATAAAAGAGGGAGATGTCGTTTTGGCTCAGTATATTTTTAGGGATAAAGAGGGTAAAGAAAGTAAGCCGAAAAGGGCGAGGATAATTGTAAAATCCGATGAGTTGGACGAAGACCTTTATAACGCCCTTATAGGCAAAAAGGCCGGAGATGTGGTTGAACTTGAAGTGGAGGACGGAACAGAGATATACAAAATCCAAAATGTATATGAAAAGATATACCCGGACGATCAGGAAATCGCCGAATTGTTGGGATTTACATCCGTTGATGAGATGAGGGAAAAGATAAAGGAACAACTCGTTGAAGAATTTAACGAACAGGCGGAAGCGGAACTTGAAAACAACATAATAAACGAGATATACAAACTCTCACCCTTTGACCCCCCGCCAACCTTGGTGGCGCAGATATATTCGGATATAAGGAAGCAATTGGTTGGCAAAGTTCCACCGGAGGAGTTGGAACAAACGGCGCAGCAGTTGGCGGTATTCAGGGCAATAACCGAAATAATCCTGTTAAAACTCATAGAGGAGAGGAACATAGAGGTGACGGAAGAAGATATAATAAACTACCTTAGGGAAGATGGGGAAAAGAACCCGGAAGAATTCTTAAAAAAGGCGAAGAGGAGGGGAAAACTTGAAGAGTTGCAATCGCGCTATTTGATAAGGAAGGCCTTTGATTACTTAAAAAACACCGTTAAAATTGAACCGGAGTTTGTGGAATGAAAAAGTTTTCGCAATATATACCCGTTGTTATAGAACAAGAGGGTAGGTTCGAGAGGGCTTATGATATATATTCACGCCTATTAAAGGATAGGATTATATTCCTAACGACTCCGATAGACGACCATGTTGCGGGTTTAATAGTTGCCCAGATGTTATTCCTCGAAACCCAGGACCCGGAAAAGGAGATATACTTTTATATAAACTCACCGGGGGGATATGTAACCGCGGGTTTGGCGATATACGATACCATGCAGTATATAAAGCCACCCGTCGTTACGGTATGTGTGGGTATGGCGGCCTCAATGGCGGCAGTTCTCTTGGCGGGGGGGCATAAGGGTAAAAGGTTAATACTGCCGCATTCAAGGGTTATGATCCACCAGCCTTGGGGAGGGGCACAAGGGCAGGCAACCGATATAGAGATAGAGGCAAAGGAGATAGGAAGATTAAAGCGGATGTTAAACGAGATATTGGCAAAGCACACAGGACAACCTTTAAAAAAGATTGAAAGGGATACGGATAGAAACTTTTACATGTCCGCCGAGGAGGCAGTTGAATATGGCATAGTTGATAAAATTGTGGAACCGAGGAAGGTATGGGAAGGTTCTCCAACAGAGTAAGGTGTTCGTTTTGCGGGAATTTTGTTGAAAAGGGAAAGTATTTTAGCGGAAACGGTGCGGTTATATGTTATCACTGCGTTGAAACCGCCTTTTATATGATAGAGGAGCAAATAATAGAGGAGAGGGAACAGTATAACAGGATACCTTTGCCAACCCCTTCGGAGATAAAAGCCTTTCTTGACAAATATATAATAGGACAGGAGCATGCCAAAAAGGTCATATCCGTTGCCGTTTATAACCATTATAAGAGGATAGCCCTAAAACACCGGTACCCCGAAATGGAGAAGGCTAATATCCTCCTTTTGGGTCCAAGCGGTTCGGGTAAAACCCTTATAGCAAAAACCCTTGCAAAACTTTTACATGTACCTTTTGCCATATACGATGCCACACCCTTAACCGAAGCGGGATATGTGGGCGAGGATGTTGAAAACATTCTTTTAAGGCTTATACAAAACGCAAATTATGATATAGAAAGCGCCGAAAAGGGTATAGTTTTCCTTGATGAGGTTGATAAGTTGGCGAGGAAATCCGACAGCCCTTCCATAACAAGGGATGTATCCGGGGAAGGGGTTCAGCAGGCACTGTTGAAAATAATAGAGGGTACAATTGCAAATGTTCCACCACAGGGTGGGAGAAAACACCCCGAGCAAGCATATATAAGGATTGATACCACGGATATACTTTTCATATTCGGCGGTGCGTTTGAGGGATTGGAAAAGATAATTAAGCAAAGGCTTGGCAAGAAGAGCATGGGGTTTAAGGTTGAAGAGGGTGAAGAGGGGATATTTGATGAAAACTACGAACTCCTTAAACACACAACACCCGAAGACCTAATAAAATACGGCCTTATACCCGAATTCGTTGGTAGGATACCCATAATAGTCCCATTGCACGCCTTAACGGAGGAGCATTTGGTTGATATACTAACAAAGCCTAAAAATGCCTTAATAAAACAGTTTCAGGTGTTCTTTGAGGCCGAGGATGTTAAACTTGAATTCGCCCCAGAGGCTTATAAGGCCATAGCCAGAAAGGCTTTACAGAGGGGAACCGGTGCTAGGGGTTTAAGGGCTATATTGGAAGAGATTTTAATGGATGTTATGTTTGAACTTCCAAGCATAAAGGATAGGGTTGAAAGCGTGTATGTTGATGAGAATTTAAAGGTTGTACTTATACCTCGTAGGAGGAAAAAATCCGCTTAAGGCATACCCTCAACCCTTACGAAATGGTTTAAAGGACCGTGGCCCTTTCCTATTCCAAAGGATTGTCTTATGGCTTCCGTAATATACCTTTTCGCAACATCTATGGATGTTATTATGTCATAACCCCAGGCTAGCATGGATGTTATGGCGGAAGAATAAGTGCAACCCGTTCCGTGGGTGTTCTTTGTATAAACCCTATCCGCTCCGAATTCGTAAAATTCCGAACCGTTGTATAAAATATCAATGGAATATTTCCCCTCCAAATGACCCCCTTTGATCAAAACGCTTTTCGGACCGTAATCCATAATGTACTTGGCCGCTTCTTTCATGTCCTTTAAGTTCCTTATACTCCTTTTCGTAAGGGCTTCGGCTTCGGGGATGTTCGGCGTTATTACGGTTGCAAGGGGTAGAATCTTTTTTATAAGGGCCTCCTCGGCTTCCGGTTTTAACAATGGGTCTCCGCTTTTCGCCCTCATAACCGGATCCACGACGAGTTTTGTTATGTTGTTTTTTATAATACTTTCCGCAACGGCCGATATTATATCCGCATTTGAAAGCATTCCCGTTTTTGCCGCATCAACTCCTATATCCTCACAAACCACATCTATCTGCTTTTGAACGGTTTCGGGCGGCAGGTCATAAATTTCAAAAACACCCAAGGTATTTTGCGCGGTTATTGAAGTTATGGCGCTCATTCCAAAAACCTTAAAGGCCGTAAATGTTTTTAAATCCGCCTGAATTCCCGCACCGCCCCCGCTATCCGAGCCGGCTATCGTTAATGCCTTTGGTACCACGGTTTCAGACCCTTTGTATCTTTATACTATCTATACCCTCCGCGAAAACATGGAGTATGAACCTGTGTATTTCCTGTACCCTTTGGGTGGAATTGGATGGAACCTTTATTAAAACATCTATGGTTTCAATGCTATTAACGTTGGGGTTTTCGGCACCCGTAAGGTAAATGGTTTTAACGCCTATTTTGTGGGCAAATTCAACGGCGTTATTAACGCTTTTTGATTTTCCGGATGTTGAAATGGCAACGAGGACATCCCCCGGATTTGCCAAAGCCTCCATCTGCCTTAGAAAGACATTTTCATAACCGTAATCGTTGGATAAGGCGGTTAATAATATGCTGTCGGATGTTAAGGATATTGCCGGAAGACCCAATCTATCGCTCTTAAACCTTCCAACTATTTCGGCCGCAAAGTGCTGGGCATCCGACGCACTACCACCGTTCCCACAGGTTAAAATCTTTCCACCCCTACTCAAACCCTCAACCATTATGTTTATAGCCCTATATATCAAAGGTTCTAAGGGTTTTATGGACTTTACCACATATTCCAACTCCTTATACGCCTCCTCCCAGATGTTTTTCATAAAGGCGTGTATTTTATCGGAGAATGACTTTTAAGGTTGATAAAACATCCCCCTCAACACCGCTTGTGGTTATTACAAATTCCCACTTTTTACCTCCAATATACCTTCCCCTTTTGGGGTCATAAATATGGGGTTTATTATCCCTTAAAGAGGAAGAGGATGAAACGAAAACATCCTTAAAGGTTAGCAGTTCCCCATTCGGAAGGCGGATTTTCCATACACCCTTCCCGTATATGCTACTTCCCCCGAAGTTTATAAGAAAACTGTCAAGTTTCAATCCTTTTGATATCGATACGAAAACATCTAAGGCAAAACCCTTTGCTATACCTCCCGGGTCAAAGGAACATCCCTTCGGGAAATACCAAATCCCCTTTTCCAACCTTTTGGGAAAACCCTTACCCTTATAAAAAGGATTAAAAATCCCGTCGGTTTTTTTGTAGTAATAAATTGATAAAACCAGAAGGCTATCCGTTAGACTATCAACATATAGGGTTTCTCCCCTTGAAACCCATCCATCCCAAAACCCCCTCCAAAGATCATCCATTCCGTTTGCCAATGAAAAGACCGTATCCGCAAAGGCTTCCGCATCTTCACCATAAACCTCAATTTCAAGTATTGTACCCATAACAAACTGGGCCCTTAAAAGGCAAATAAGGATACTCATAAAAACATATCAATTAAAACCTTGGCCCCCATTATCAGAATACCCGGTAAAAACAGTAGGGTGCTTAAAGGCTTGATATACACGATCCAGAAGGGGAAGAATTTTATAAGCCAAGGGGAAAGTATGAAACCCAAGAGGCCTATAAATGTAAGGTTTATTATAGCGATTTTCAACTTTTGTTTTATGTTTGAATACGAAAAAAATACCGAGAATACAAAGGCTACGAAAGGAGATATAAAGGAATGGAAATGCGAAACCTCCGCCAATTCAAGTATTGATTTTCCGAACTTCATTTCCGAAGGGTTTCCTTTATAGTAATCCATCAACCTATGTAAAAACCCGCTTAACGGGGAATGGGAAACCGTTTGATCAACGATAATGAATGCAAAAAGAAAACCAAGAATTGTAAATACATAAAGCCATAAAAACGAAACCTTTATGCCAAAGGGTAAATCCTTTAACTTCATTTTCCGAATACCATATCGTAAAGGAACAATATCCTCTTTATACCCGCGGTAATTGATTTTACGGATATTGTGGCTCCGGGGATGTTTCTTATCGCCTTTCCGGGGGTTAAGTCGTCTTCCTTACCTTTACCCTCAAACTGTTTTAAAAAGGTTTTTTCCTTTATCTCCCAACCATACTTTTCCCTGTATATCAGGATTTCCACGGCTTTTACCTTACCCTTACCGTCCAAAACCACCATATATGTTATGGGCATATGCTTCCCCTTTATATCGTCTATAACAAGGGTTGTATATAACCCTCCGCTTTTATATCCCCTGTAAAAACGCAAAACTTTACGGGAAAAGGGGGGAAGACCCCCTCTTCTCAACCTATCATTTATTCCATTATCAACCCTTACATCCACGGTATCAACCCTTTCGCAACATTTCAGGTATTTCTCCATTAGGTATAGGGAATCTATGAACATCATAACAATATGCCCATTATAAGGCGGAAATTAAAACTCTCGTGTTCATCAAGGACCCTTGTTATCTGCGGATAAAAGCCTGCTGTTATCCAAAACTTGGTGTGGGAGTAGTGTATTACCGGACCTATGAATAGGGCAAAGTGTTCCACATTTCCGGAAGGGAAAACCTTATCCGGCCACTCGCTATGAGACCAACCCTCAACACCTACGGAAAAATTTCTATCACCTATTGGGAATTTATACACCAATCCACCGGTTATTGAGAACTCGGCTTCCTTTTCAACCTCATCATACCCTTCACGCTCAAATTCCGTTTCAGCGATAACATTAGAAGCCAACTGAAAGTTCCCTATATTCTTGGAGAGTAAGAGCTTGACTTCTCCCTTTATCTCGTGGCCGTAATAGTATAACTCTCCATAGAACCCAACCGGGGGCAACCTATAAATCCAAGCCCAAGCCAATCCCTTAAAGGATGTTTTATTAACCTTTTGCCCGTCTGGGTACGCGATAAACTCCTTTCCGAAATCAAGGTATATATCCGTACTTAGGTTCGGTGTGAAGGCGTGTTCCAATTCAAGCCTCATGTCCTGTGCGGAATAAAACTGACTCTCCCTACCCTGTTTTACCGTTAGCCAAATTTCGAACTCGGTGAAACCACTCGGCAGGAGATCCGTATCGTATGTATATAGAAACAACCTCTCATGCCCCCAAAGGAGTGCCGGCAAAACGCTTAAATAAACTATCCTTTTCATAGGTTGAATATTCTTTGGTTGTAATCTTGACTAAAAAGGTCAAGATTTACAAATAAGTTGCAATTGCATATGGTGGCACATAATTTATGCCAACAACCCTTATAATTTCGTAATCCTTAGTACGGCAAAAGGCATTATAGAAGGTTCGGCCTTAGAATAGTTAAGTAATGGCAAAGGTAAAAGGAGATGTTTTAAAAGACCCAATACTAAAACGGATAGTTGAGATAATTGTTAAAGAGTTAGACCCGGATAAAATAATTCTCTTCGGTTCAAGGGTAAGAGGTGATTACAACGAACACAGTGATTATGATATTCTCGTACTTAAAAGGGATGTGAAGCCGGAAGAGAGGAGAAAATTAGAAGGTATGTTGATGATAAAATTACTTGAAAACCGTATATTTAAATATGCAAATGTGGATTTAATCGTTCAATCTCCCGAAAGGTTTTCCCAACTTAAAGATTTACCCTTCTTGGTTTATAGCGATATTTTCAAGGAAGGAGTTGTTGTGTATGATGGAGAGAAAAGAAGAAGCAAAAAAATGGCTTGAATTTGCCGAGGAAGATTTAAAGGCTTCGGCCGAAATGGAACGCTTGGGTTTCCGTAGGATAGCCACCAACCTTCTCCAACAATCTGCAGAAAAATCCCTAAAAGGTGTTATAATATTTTTAGGATTAGAAAATAAGTTGAAAAGGTTAAAAACCCATAATATAGGGCAACTTGTAGATGTTTTAATAGAAAGCGGTATTTATCTTGATGAAAATATTATTAAATCGGTTTCCCTCACCCGTTATGCCTTCACAACCCGTTATCCGGATGATTATGTACCGGTATCAAAAGAGGAGTATGAGGAGGCTTATGAGATAGCATTAAAGGTATATGAGTGGGCAAAAGGCATTATAGAGGGTTCGGCCTTAGAATAGTAAAGCAATG
>CAYRSH010000030.1:0-20121 GCA_964426895.1 uncultured bacterium | reverse complement strand
ATGAGGGGATGAGTTATGCAGCGATAGGGAGAGTGCTGGGGTATGCCGAGAGCACGATAAGGGTGCATCTTTCAAAAAAAACCTTGAAGATGCGTTGAGGTATATGATAGTTGTGGTGTTTTTGTTAGCAAAAGTAGGAAGGGTTTTAAGGATAAGCATAGATGAGATGTGGTCTTATGTGGAAAAAAAGATAGCCTTTGAGGAATGCCATTATGAAGGGCTGTTTGAGTGGAGAAAGGGTCGGCTTAAAACTGATATGTGCGCAATGCTGGGCAAAGGGTATAATAGAAGGTTCGGCCTTAAAATAGTAAAAGATTAAAAAGTATTCCTTAAATTCTTACCGAACTTCGGCCAAGGGCTCCTCCCCAAATCCGAATTTATAACAAAGGATACAAAATACCCGTTATCAAAACCCATATACATATACCCCTTGTAAATCGTAGGAGGAGACTTTGATGTTGAGTATGTTTTCCTTTTTAACCTTACACTTCCATCGGAATTGATAACATAAAGGGTATCATCCCCCACAAATGATATAAAACCGCTATCGGATAGAACCGGAGACATGTTTATACTTCCAGTCCCAAACTCCCAAATAAGATTACCGTCAAAATCCAACTTAACAACCCTACCGTTTCCTGATGTTATTATCAAACCATCCCTATCCATAATAGGCGGATATGATATTGAACCACCTACCGAAAAATTCCAGATGATTGAACCACCCGGAGAAACCTTTAAAATCCTTCCATCCGCAAGGGAAACATAAATATTACCAAGGCTATCGTAAATTGCAGGTGCGACAGAATAAGAGCCCACATTTACCCATAATATCAAATTACCAAGGGTATCAAAACCGTAAAGGTAATTATCCGAGGAGACAACATATATGTTGCCGTTTGGTGATATTGAAGGGGTTGCGAGAACCGGACCAGCGGTTAGGTAAAACCATACCCGATTTCCAAGCGTATCAAGGGCATAAACATGTCCGCTATGGGTTCCGAATATTAAAAGGTTATTTTTTATTGCAACCGAAGATGTTATATTTGACAACACGGAAAATTTCCACAAACTATCACCATCTTTGTTAAAACAATAAACCCTACCGTCATAAGTTGTTATAAAAATCTTTCCACTTTCGGAAATACTTGGGGAGGAGTATATTGGAGAACCGAGGTTTATCTCCCAAAGGGGGTTTCCTAAGGTATCCAATGAGGCCAACCTTCCGGAAAGTGAAGAAACTATTATTCTACCGTTATAAACTGCGGGAGATGAGGTAATTTCACCTCCCAAATTGTAAGTCCAAAAAGCATCTCCGAATTCCAAGCCACCTTTTAGGGTATCCGGAGGAGGATTTTCGGATATAACGGGTTCTCCCCTTTTTCTACAAGAAAACAACAACGCAATCAAAAGGGGAATTACGAGAACTCTTTTCATTCAAGGAAGTTTTTTATGTACTTCTCATAAATTTCCCTTTCTTGCGGGCTTAATCTCCGGTTTGTTAAGACTTTATTATAAATCTCCGCTATGATCCTCCTATCAATAACTTTCTTGAATTCAACGGATTTAACCTTATACGGTTTTGGTCTCTCCGCCTCATATACGGGTTCCATCCTCTGCTTTCTCAAAGCTTCCCTGGCCTCCAACAAACGGATTTTTATCCTTTCCGCCTTTTTCCTCAATTCCGACAACCTATTTAAAGATTCTGTATCTTTTAAATCCCTTTCCAACTCTTCCATTTGCCTTAATGCCTCTTCAAGTTGTTTTAAAACATCACCGGGCATACCCTCCCGCTTCATGTTGTCAAT
The DNA here is from genome assembly GCA_964426895.1 of uncultured bacterium. GTDB lineage: Bacteria > Hydrothermota > Hydrothermia > LBFQ01 > LBFQ01 > Caldipriscus. Next base: position 18,313 of record CAYRSH010000030.1, on the reverse strand, counting down.
GAGACCCCTCAAAGCCTGATTTAAAGCCATTTGCCTCGCCGCCAATTCCGCCAGTTCTTCCGGACTCAACGAGGGCATTATGTTTTGGAATATTGAACCCTGCTCACCCGCCATCCTTGAAAGTTGCCTCAGATATTGGGACATACCCGTTGAACCGCCGGAGTTTTGGCAAGCCTGTGCGCTCGCGGATGTCATTATACTCAGTTGTATCAAACCCTCCCTTGCGCTTTTAAGGTTTTCCTGCGCCCCTTTTGTATTTCCCTTAGCCATCTCACCCTGTGCCTTGTTTATATCTTCGTAAATTTGTTTGGCCAGATCCTTTAACTTTGGGGATACAAATACACTCTTTTCCGAAAGTTCTCTTAGTTTATCCTCCACATCCTTCATAACAAACTTGGCATTTTCAAGGGTTTTTTCATCCGGGTTCTCGGAAAGCCTTTGGTTCATAAAGGTGGAAATATCGGAAATATCGTTCAACTGTGAAACTATTTCGTTTGTACGGTTTTGAACCAAAGAATTGTATAAATCCTCGGCCAACTGCGAGGCTTCGGAGAGTTTTAGGGATGTTTTCGCCTGTTCCCTTCTAAAATCCCCACCCCTTTGCATTTTGTTTAAAGCCTCTTGTGAGAGTTTTGAAGATTCTCCTAATTTTTTAAGTAGTTCTTCCAACTTTTTGTTGTCAATGCCCTCAACATTTTTATAATCCTCCAACTTTTGCCTTATGCTATCAATCTCGGATGTTATCTCCCTTTGGGTCAAACTATCCCTTTTGCCGGTTATATCCTGTTGCATTTGTGATAACCTGCTCAACCTCTCGGACAACTCCTTTAAATCCTTTTCCTGTTTATACCTATTTAAAAGTTTCGCAAACCTTTCCAACTGCTCCTTTAATTCCCTTTGCGATAATCTGAGGTTTTTTAAAGCCTTGGCCACCTCTTTCGGGTCTGCCTTTTCCAAAGCCCTGTTCAATTCCTCCAACCTCTTCCTCAATTCTTCGTCCATAACCTCCTTAAAGGTTTTTCTTATTTCGTTTATAAGGTTTGAAATCTCCGGGTCGTTCAGGTCATTTGCAAACCTCTCCAAGGCTTCCTGCATCTCTTTATAAGTTTCCCCTAAGGATTTTGTGGCTTCCGTTATCTCTTGTTTGGTTGAATATGAAAGCCGGTCATCCACCTTTAACCTTTCCTCAATGTCCTTTAACCTCTTTTCCAACGACCCGATTTTATCCACGGATAAAAGTTTTTCCTTAAAGTCTTCAAGCGCATCTTTGGGTAAAAGTATTAATGTATCCGAAAGGGAAACCTTGCCCGCAACATCCTCGGCGTATGCAACAATTTTCAAAGTATCGGAAACATCAAATTCAAGTTCAAAAACGGTATTTGGGATTCTACCTTGTAGTTTTAATTTATCCCTTTTACCGTTTATTATCAAACCCACATCTCTAAGCGCTATATCGTCATATGCGGATATTACAACATTTGCCTTTCCCCCTTCAACCCTATATATTCCCGAAGGGTTTATGGATACGCTTGGGGGATTATCCCTTATAACTTCAACGGAAAAGGCCTTATAAACAAAACCCTTACCCCCTTTAAAAACCCTTACATATACCGTTGTATCCTTTGTGATAACTTCCGGTAAGTTTTCAAACCCGGCGCTATCCCCGTTGTGCTCTATTTTTAAACCTTCAAACTTTGAACCCTCATACGCCACATTCGTTATACCTATCGGTCTTTCCGGGAGTCCCGTATATTTTGGGGGAACTATGAAACCCTTTACGCCGTAAAGCACGGGCCTTGAAATTACCGTAAATGCGAATTCCCCCTTATACCCTTTGGCATAAATACTATAATTTCCGGGTTTTAAGCCATAAATTTTAAACTCCCCATCCCCCTTTATTTCCCCGTATCCTTTTACAAGGATTTCATCAACCTTTGGTTGTGTTTTGACATACAGGGTTTCCCCCTCAAATATTAAATTCCTATCGGCATAAAACTTTATAACGGGTTTTTCCGGAAGTTTTACAAACGATGAAAGGAATACAAGGACGGATAGGGTTGAAAAGATATACATAGGTAGCGTTATAAAGGGTACAAATACCAACCTTTCCCTCTTTACCTCTTCCTCCAACCTCAAAACCGCCGGATGTTTAACCCCCTTTAACTCCACAAGCGAAATAAGTCTCTCTTTGAGATTCGGGTTAACCCTTTCCAAGTGCCAAGCAAAAGATTTCTCGTGAAAAACCTTTGATAATGCTAAAAGGACAACTCCAAATATGGTGTATAAAGCCAAGATTAAAGGTTTTTCGTAAAGGGCAATAACTCCCAAAGTGTAAAAACCAGAAAACCATAAAAACGCAGAAATCAGGTTTAATTTAAAAAACTTTCTAAACCTTTTCATAGCCCAACATCATCAAAATGGATTTTTTAACATCCTTTTTTATGCGTTCCACATCCATAAAACCCAAATATGCCAACTTTATACCGGAAAACAAAGAACCCACCATCAATGAGGCCAAAAGGGTAGAATTGGAAGTATTCTTAAACTCACCCCTCTCCTGACCCTCTTTAACAATATCCGCTATAAGGGATGCGTACAATCCGTGCATATTTCTAAACTCCTGCTTAAACTTTTCCTTTGTTTTCAAAACATACTTTGAAAACATCGCCTGATACATAAAATCCACCTCAGTTTTATTTTCCTTTAAAGCGTCAAAATGCCAGTTTATCCACCCTTCAACCTTTTTGGCGGCCGGTATATTTCTCCCTTTAAGGTTTTTTAGATGGGATATTGCGGAGTCCATAATGTACTTCTGTATGCTGAAAATTATCTCGTCCTTTGATGAAAAGTAAAAGTAAAAATAACTTTTTGTTGTTCCCAAATATTCCGCCAAATCCTTTATACTCGTCCCGTCTATCCCCCTCTTTGCAAAAATTTCCATAGCCTTCAAGATTATCTCCTCCTTCTTTACTTCCCTTTGGGTCATTATTTGTATTATACCGCTGAAAGGTTTTTAATGGATTAACCGCCCCCACATTATAATACAAACCCTATGCTCTTTTTAACACCCCAAATTGTTTGCGACAGTTGTGAAAACGGTTTAAACCATAGGTATATGTTCGTTGATAGTTTTGGGAATGTTCATATATCTTATCACAAGAAGGTGGGAGGACATTGGCAGGTTTTTTATAAGATAAGATCTTCTTACTGGCAAAACGAAGAGAGGGTTACAAATACCACGGCCGATGCAAAATACCCTTCTATCCTCGTTTATTCCGATAGCGTATTCTTGGTTTGGCACGATTATAGGGTTGAGGGAATAAGCAACATTGAGATATTCTTCAACTCAAAACCGATAAACGGAACATCTTGGGATAACGAAACGAGACTCACATATACCAATTCCGGAGGTCCGGGGGATAACGGGTATTTACCCACAATAAAACAAATGGGGGGAAAACTTTATGTCGTTTGGTACGATTATAGGGATGACCCTTCTTCAATGAACGCCCAGATTTATTTAAAGGTTAGGGACAGCGCTTGGGGGCCGGATGTTAGGGTATCAAATTCACCGGCAAACGCTTGGTACCCATCTTTTGATTTCTGGGGGGATACATTATTTGTGGTTTGGGCGGACAGTAGAAATACGGGTTATAATATATATGGAAACTGGGGTTTGGGAGATTACAGGATAACCACCAACACATCTTATTACCCCGATATTGCGACATCCGGGGATAAAACCCTTTTGGTTTATGTTAATTCATCGCTTTCACCCCCTCAAGTGTTTGGAAAGTTGTATAACGGTACATTTGGGGTTGATTTTCCCATAAGGTATTCCGGAAATTCACAACAAGAACCAACGGTTATACCCGATGGAAATGGGGGATGGGTGGTTGCGTGGAGCGAAGACTTTGTGGGAGATAGGGACATATTTGGGGTCATTTTGGATTCCTCGGGTAATGTCAAGGATAGTTTTCGGATAAACATGCCGGGCAATCAAAACAGGCCTTCCCTGTTTTTGGATAATTACAATTATATACATTTGGCCTTTGTTGATTATACAGAACCGGTTGTGCCAAAGATTTATTACACAAAATCCATAACACCCGTAAATGTTGGAGAAAACAAAAAGCAAATTGTTGATAAACCTTTAAACGGGTTCATAAAGGGGAGGAAGATATTCTTAGGGTCTTATGGGATTGACGGTAGGAGATTACCCTTCTCTGAGTTTTGATAGAACCTGATTTATGGCGTAATATGCCAATGCCAAAATCCTTTCCTCGTCGTCCCCCTTCTGAATTATATGCGCGGGTTTCCTTAAACCCATCAAAATTGGACCTATCAACTCCACCCCCGCCACGGCTGAAAGGATTTTATAAGCGGAATTGGAGGAGTTTAAGCCCGGGAATATAAGGATGTTTGCCGCCTTACCCCTTTGTGCGAGTTTTGAAAATGGATAGAAGCGCTTTAAAAGGTCTTCGGAAAGGGCTACATCAACATGCATTTCGCCATCAACTAAAAGGTCGGGATACCGGGAATTGAGAATTTCAAGGGCTTTTCTCATCCTGAGTACGGAATGGTGGGAAGATGTTCCAAAGTTTGAGAAGGTAACAAAGGCTATCCTCGGTTCATAACCGAATTCCTTAGCAACCTCTGCGGACATAAGGGCTATATCAACCAAGTCCTCCGCATCGGGGTCGGGATTAACCGTGGTATCCGCCATAAATATGGGACCTTTTTCCGTTAATGCTATATACAAGCCGGCAACCTTTCTTATCCCCTCCCTCGTCTTTATTATTTCCAAAACGGGTCTAATAGCCTCGTTGTAGTTATGAACCACGCCATAAAGCATGGCATCAACATAACCGTCGTACAACATAAGGGTCCCCAAATATCCGGGATTTTTAACCTTTTCTTTGGCATCTTCATAACCCAAACCCTTCCTCCACCTCAACCTCCAAAGGAGTTGGGCGTAATAATCCAATTTCTCGCTTTCGTTGGGGTCTATGATTTCCGCATCAAAATCCAATTTTAAATCCGACATCAACGAATTTATGTTTTCCAAAGAACCTATCAATACGGGTTTTGCCACCCCTTCATCGCTTAAAATATTTGCGACCCTCAATATGGTTTCGTTTTCGCCCTCCGGAAATACGATTTTGGGTATATACACATTGCTAACCCTACCTATTATAGCCCTAACGGTACTTATGGCCTTTTCGGAATACGCCCTGAGTTTTTCAGCATATGCGTATATATCAAAATCTTTAACCCTTGCAACGCTGTCTTTAATGGCGGCTTTGGCAACTTCGGGGGAAATTCTATATATTAACCTCGGATCTAAGGGCTTGGGTATTATGTAATCCCTTCCAAATCCCAAACTCCTCAAACCATAAGCCCTTAAAACGCTTTGTGGGATGTCTTCCTTTGCGAGATTGGCCAAAGCCAAGGCGGCGGCTATTTTCATATTATCCGTAATCTTGGAGGCCCTAACATCAAGGGCACCCCGGAATATATAAGGGAATCCGAGGACATTGTTTAACTGATTTGGATAATCCGACCTACCCGTGGCAATGATGGCATCGGGTCTAACGCTAACCGCAACCTCATACGGAACCTCGGGTATGGGATTGGCCAAGGCGAATATTATGGGTTTATCGGCCATAAGTTTTAAATCCTCACCACCCACCAAATTCGGCCCGGATACCCCTATAAAAACATCGGCACCCTTTAATGCATCTTGAAGGGTTCTTTCATCCGTTTCAACCGCAAATTCTTCCTTATAAGGGTTCATACCCTCAACCCTACCCTTATATATCACCCCCTTTGAATCCAAAAGCCTAATATTCTCCTTCTTCGCACCGTATTTAACCAAGAGTTTTGCTATTGCTATACCCGCCGCACCCGCACCCAGTATAACGATTTTCACATCCCTTATATTTTTGTTTTGAAGGTATAAAGCGTTTATCAGACCGGCCAACACTATTATTGCCGTACCGTGCTGGTCGTCGTGGAATACGGGTATGTCAAGAAGTTCAATTAATTTTTCTTCCACAATAAAGCATTTTGGTGCTTTTATATCCTCCAAGTTTATACCGCCAAATGTTGGGGAAATAGCCTTAACAACCTTTACAAATTCCTCCGGATCCTCGGAATCAACCTCAATATCTATTGCATCTATATCCGCAAGTCTTTTAAACAAAACCGCCTTTCCCTCCATAACGGGTTTTGCCGCCAAAGGGCCTATGTCACCCAATCCGAGAACGGCAGAACCGTCGCTAACAACCGCTACAAGGTTGGCCTTGGCGGTGTAAAGATATGCATTTTCCGGGTTTTCATAGACGGCCAAAGATACCTCCGCAACGCCCGGGGTATAAGCCAAGGATAGATCCCTTTGCGTCTCGGTTTTCTTTGAAGGCACAATTGAAATTTTGCCGGGCTTTCCCTCCGAATGGTATTTAAACACCTCCTCCTTTCTGATTTTTACCATAAACCCGGAATTATAAACGGGCTTAGAATATTCGCATTATGAAAAGGTTGGTTCTTGTATTTCTGGTTTTGTTATCAACATCTTGTACAAAATCCCAAAAAAGGGAAAGCAAAACAAAGGGTGAAATGCTAACGGTCCTTATGCAGGTGGGAAACGAATACAGGCGTTTAAATGTATCAGGGGATAAGTTGAGGGAATTCCCCTTTGGTTTTACCCTTATAGATGAGGATGGTAAGGAGGTTAAACTAAGCGATTTCAAGGGGAAGGTTTTAGTTGTTGGGTATATTTATACCCACTGTCCGGATATATGCCCTATGATAACACAAAATATGAAGGAGATTTACAAACTTCTGGGAACCGATGTTGTATTTTTATCAATTACAATAGACCCGGAAAGGGATAAACCGGAGGTTTTGAAGAAATATAAGGAAATCCATGAGATAAAGGCGACAAACTGGAAGTTTTTAACGAGGAATCCCTCAACAATTGACAGTTTGTTAAAAATTGTGGGCATAGACAAGTCCAAGTACGAGGAAGGGAATACATACTTTTTATCTCATACGGATAGGATTCACATAATTGACAAAAACGGGTATATAAGGGGGTATTTTATGGGTAGTTCCGTTGTTGCGGATAGCATGGCAAATTTTGTCAGGGGAATTATTCTACCCCAAACATAAACCCTTCAACCTTAAAATACTTTCTTCGCGGCGGTAGCTCAGGGGTAGAGCACCAGCTTCCCAAGCTGGGGGTCGCGGGTTCGAATCCCGTCCGCCGCTTTTTGGTTGAATTTTCCCTCTTTTACCTGCCTTTACCCATAAACCCGTTTTTTTTATATTACGAAAAATCCCCCAAAATTGAGATTAATACAAAACTCTCGCAAAACGATTTTTTTCTATTAAACATAAAGCCGGATAGCCTACCCGGGGATTTTAAGTTTCCAATGGCCTTAAAAGTAGCCTCAAACAATACCATTTCCGCAAGTATGTTTGCCAAAATAGGGGATTGGAGTGTTATACTCAACCTTCCAAATTTAAACTCCTCACCGATATTTGGAACGAGTTCCCTACCCTCCTATGATATACCCGTAATTCAGTGGAAACCGATAGACTTGGCGATTTACGATACATTGGAACCCGTTGAGGTTGATTCCTTAAGGGCAAAAACCCCAATAGTTTGGCATTTGAAGGGTTATGCATCCATTTCTCCCATAGTTGAATCAAACTCCAAGGTAAGTTTTTTCCCATTGCAGTTTTCTGTGTTAAGGAATTTTGAAGGTTTTGGTTTTGGGATTTCGTGGGGAATCGGGTTTTTAGGGGGCGGGGGTAAATGGAAGGCTAAGTATGTGGGAAACGAATTTATCATTGATACCTTTTGGGTTGAGGGGGTTAAAATGGAGGCGGATTTATTTAAGCAGTTGTATTCGGATTCCCTCGGTTATTACGAGTTTAACTTTTCCGCGGATAGGCATTTTGTTTATTCCCTTGGTTTAAACGCTTATTATTCTTTGGGAAATTTTAATATCGGTCTTTCGGGTGAGTACCTCCCCCAATTTGATTTTAAATACGAAGTATCCGGAAGGTATATGTTTGTTGATAGCCTTTACGGTAAGTGGATTAGGGAATACTACAATTTTGATGGTCTTTATGCGGAATATTCGGGGGATACGGCCGTTATAAAGGGTTCGGGAGTCGTGGGGTTTATGTCCGAATTTCAAGATATAAAATCCGGAAGTATAAAAGGATACGATACTTTAAAGGTGGGCTCAAACATTTTTTATTCGGTTTATCTGTCTTATAACCTTGATAGGACTAAGTTTGTGACCCTTATGTTATCAAATAGGGGGTTTGCGTTTACGGGTTCCTTTGGTTGGGATTACGGAATTAAGGGTTTTATATTTTACCCTATAACCGATGAGTTTGGTTATTGGAACCTCGGGTTGTTTGCGGAATTTGAGGGGTTTAACTTTTATATCTTTACGGGCAGGAACTTTGGGGAAATAAAAACACCTTATTTTACCACATATGTACCACCGCTTAGCGGAAAATTGCAAAACTACATTTACGGACTGGGGGTTTATTATTATTTTTAAAAAATTTTAAAAAATCCCCTTTATAATACTCACACCATGCTCTGGATTATAGCACAATTCGCGCTGGAAAGGGTCGGCAGGCTCCCCTTAGAAAAATCGGGGAGAACATATGTAAATGTGGATGTGAAAATAGATGAATCACCCCAATGGTATGCCCTCCAACACGCAAATGACCCCGAATACTGGCGCCACGCACGACCTGATCGTATAGTGATATCCCTTAAAAAGGGTTTAAACCTGAACTCAAAAGGGGTAAAAAGTCTTCTTCAAAAGTACGGTGTAGAAAAGGTTGTAGCGCAAAGTTTGTTTCCAGAAATGATAAACTTTTATGTTGTTGAATTACCCGGTGGCAATCCCCAAAAGGCCCTATCATTTATAAGGGATGCAAAGGAGATACCGGAAATAGTTTTTGCAGAGCCGGAAATTATCCATTACACGATGGGTTGTCCACCAAACGATACATATTGGGGTTATCAATGGGGACCGTATGTCATATGGGCGGATTCCGCTTGGTGCTATGAAACCGGTGATACGGCTATAGTCGTTGCGGTGATAGACCAAGGTGTTGATTATAGCCATGAGGATTTGGGTAATGTACAGTACGGATACGATTATGTGGATAACGATCCGAATCCCGCCCCGGATAACCCTTATAACGAACACCACGGAACGCATGTATCTGGGACTGTGGCGGCCACTTTAAACAACTCAAGGGGAATAGCGGGTATGGGAAATGTATTCATATATGCTGCAAGGGCACTTGATGAAACCGGTTCCGGTACATCCGCATGGATAGCAAACGCCATTTTGGGATCATCAACATATTCCCGTGTTAGGGTTATAAACATGAGTTTGGGTTCGCCTTCCCCAAGTAGCCTTATTCAGGCCGCATGCGATACCGCTTGGAATAGGGGGAAACTCTTGATAGCCGCTTCGGGTAACGATGGAAGTTATGGAATATCCTATCCCGCAGCCTTTCCATCGGTTATAGCGGTTGGCTCCATAGGTACGGATGGTTATTCGTTTTATCTTGCCCCTTATTCAAACTATGGACCCGAACAGGAACTCACCGCGCCCGGTGGGGATAATAATACCGGCTACTGCATCCTTTCAACCCTACCTATGAACAACTACGGGGATATAGGTTCCGGTTGTAGTTGGGTTGGAACATCCATGGCCGCGCCGCATGCATCCGGTGTTGCAGCCCTCGTTTTTAGCAGGAGGCCATCCCTAACAAATTCAGCCGTGAGGAGCATTTTAACATCTACGGCCATAGACTTTGGGGATCCGGGTTGGGATATGTATTACGGGTATGGTGTAGTATGCGCCATATGCGCGGTTTTGGCGGTATCGGTGAACGAAGCGTTTAATAACAATACTTTACTCCCTTACAAACTCCAAGGTTTAACCCTTGAAGCCTTTGAACCCCTAACCGTTTATTCCATATCCGGTAGGTTGATAGCCAAACTTGGTAAGGGGGAGAATATTACCCTTAAAAAGGGGGTTTATTTCGTAAAAGATGATAAAAATATACAAAAGGTAGTGGTATTCTAAATCACACCTCCAAAACCTCTTCTTCCACCAAGAAACCCATTAAATCCGTCCAGATGAGTTTTAAAACATCCTTTGCGGTGAATAAACTAAAAGGGTCCTTGGTGCTTATCCAGGCCGGATAGAACTTTACATACTTCTTTTCCTTAACACCTTCAAACAAAAGATATTCTATTTTCCCCTCATCTTCGTAAATAACCTTAACGGAATTTTGGTACAAGGCCAAAATTTTTGTGCGATAATAAACACATTTTTTACCAAATATCGGCGAGATTATGGGTTCTTCAAGGGGTAAAATTTTCATACCCTCTCCAACCTCACTATATAACTCCTTTCTATGGCATTGACCCTTTTTATCCAAACCTTAAAACCCATACCCTTCGCAATATTCTCATATTCCTCGGGCTCTATTATATTAACATCCATACCCGTAAAAAACCTGTGAAATGGCCTGTGTAGTCTTGTGAATAGGGATTTACCCGTAAGGCTTATGAGGGCTGTTTTGGAAACCTCGCCTATTTTTTTTAACGCCCGTTTGTGGTCAAACAATACGAACACATGCATACTTACGGCCAAATCGTATTTATCTTTAACATCAAAGAAATCCAAGCATTTAAACTCAACATTCCTTAATCCCAACTTTTCTGCCCTCAAAACCCCTTTATAGGATGTGTCTATTGCTACGATTTTACTGTTGGGAAATGCAAAAGAAAGCCTTTTCGTTAAAAAGGCATCCGAAAAACCGATTTCCAAAATGTTTTCCGGGTTTATTTTTGAAATCTCCTTTATAAAGGCCTCCGCTATCTCCCTCCTAAAGCAATATAGGGGTGGGACTAAAAACATAAGCGCCCTTATCTCGGGAGCCCCGTAATACAAGTGGCTTAGGAGTTTTTTCAAAACGAAAGGGTCTTGGAAAGGTTTATGGGATATGTAAATGCCTTTTTACCCACTATGGGTATCTCGTAATCAATATAAGCCTTTCCCTCAAAGGATATATTCCCACTTCTCCTGTTTATGGCGTTCTTAACGGCGTTTATAGAGGCACCGAGCGAGGAATATTCAACCCTAACATCTATTGGTATATCCGCGTTTCCCCCCGCCTTTATAACCCTTTTGTAAGAATTTGATACTTGGGCTATGGTATAACCGTCCAACTTTATAAGTCCCACGAGCCTGTCAAGAACGGCATCAATACTGTTGGGGTTGTAGGCGTTAAGGGTTATTGTAAAGTTAAAACCGCTTAAATCCACACCCTTTAAAGATGCGGATTTCAGGGAGAACTTACAACTCGCTATGTTAATCCTCTCTTGGATTAACGAGCAGGAAAATAAAAAGGGTAATAAGACGAGTATATACCTCATTTTACCGTAACGGATTTTGCGAGGTTTCTCGGTTTATCCGGGTCGCACCCCCTCAAAACGGCCGCGTGATACGCCAAAAGTTGTAATGGGACTATTGAAAGCATGGGGGTTAAAAATTCCTCAACCTGGGGTATATGTATAACGAAATCCGACAATCCCTTCATTAAATCGTCCCCTTCGGTAATGACGCTTATAACCCTCCCTTTTCTGGCCTTTATCTCATGGGTTGAACTCAGGGTAAGTTCATAAACGGATGTCTTGGGGTTTATTATGATTACATATAGGTTTTCATCAACCAGGGCTAAGGGTCCGTGCTTCATTTCCCCCGCCGCATAACCTATGGCGTGTATATAACTAACCTCTTTGAGTTTTAAGGCGCCTTCAAGGGCCGTAGGAAAATTCAACCCCCTACCGAGAAACATTATGTTTTCCGAAGTGTATATCTTTTCGGCTAAATGCTCTATGTGTGCGTCTATTGCCAAAACCTTCTCTATCTTTTCGGGTAATTCCTCCATTTCCCTAACCATGTCAATAACCTCTTCCTCGGATAGATACCCCTTTATATGCCCCAATTCCATCGCCAAAATGGTTAATATTTGAACCTGACCCAAATATGCCTTTGTTGAAGCGACTCCTATTTCCAAACCGGCATTTATAGGAATTACATAATCGCTTTCCCTTGCTATGGTACTTTCGGGCCTATTCACAATACCCAGAACTTCAAGACCATAGTTTTTTGCGTGCCTCAAACCCTCTATTGTATCCGCCGTTTCACCGGATTGGCTTATGGCTATTACCAAGGTTTTTGAATCCGCGGCCAACCTCCTTAAAGAGAATTCCGAAGAGTAGTCAACTTCAACGGGTATCCCCGCAAAGGTTTCAATCAGGTACTTCCCCACAAGACCCGCGTGATAAGATGTTCCGGCGGCTTCAATTATTATCCTGTTCTTGTTTAAGAGAATTTTTCGTAGGTTTAGGTCCTTTAAAAGCACCGGCTTACCGTCTTTAACATAGGATTCAAGGTTTTTTACTACTACCTTTGGTTGTTCGTATATTTCCTTTAACATAAAGTGTGGATAAGGTCCCTTTTCGGATTCATCATCGCTATGGTTCAATATTACAAATTCTTTAACCACGCTTTCCCCGTTAAAGTTATAAAATTCCGACGAATTTTTTCTAACAAAGGCTATTTCACCGTTATCCATAAAAATCGCCTTTTTTGTATGCTGTAAAAATGCCACTTGATCGGATGCTATAAAGTTTTCCCCATAACCCAACCCGACTATAAGGGGGCTATCCTTTCTTACGCCTATTATCAGGTCATTATCGCCACTAAACAAAACGGCCAATGCGAATGAACCTTCAAGTTGTTTTACGGTTTTTAGAATGGCCTTTAAAAGGTTTTTCGTTTCCTCATAATTGTAATCCAAAAGGTTAGCCACAACTTCCGTATCCGTTTCGGACAAAAACTTATAGCCCTTTTCCTCCAAGAACTTTTTTAAGTACGAGTAGTTATCAATTATTCCGTTATGAACAACTGCGAACTTTCTTTTAAAGGATACATGTGGATGTGCGTTTATATCGTTAACTCCCCCATGTGTAGCCCAACGGGTGTGGGCTATACCTATGTTTGACTTCGGTAAGGGCTTTTCGCTTAGAAGCCTTTCAAGGTCGTGGATTTTCCCCGCCCTTTTCCTTATATAGAATTCACCGTCTTTTAAAACGGCTATACCCGCCGAATCGTATCCCCTATACTCCAATTTGTGTAATCCAACCGTTAAAACCGATTCCGCATCCTTATAACCTACATAACCTACAATTCCACACATTGTATATGTATTCTAAGGTTGAAAAACTTTTTACACTAACCTTTTGCTCTCCTCAACGGCATCCACTATTTGTAAAAGGGTTCCGGGCAAAGCGGATTCAACCCTATCCCATATGGGCAACCTCGGGGAAGGAATACTCTCGTTTTCAAACTCCATTATAGCCTGCTCTATGCAATCCGAAAAGATTTCAATATAACGGTATTCCCTATGCATGTTGGTTTTCAAACCGTTCATTATACTTATAGCCGTGTAGGTTTCAACATATTCCTTCGCAATATTTATATATGTGTGCTTTAAAGTTTTGTATATTCCATTCGGCAAAACGATACCCCTTGATGTCAATTCAACCAAAAATGTTTTAAAAATATCAACAACCATTTTCCTCAAATCCTCCCCACTCCTGTGCTTGTGGTCATACCTAAGGGCTATTTGGACCTGGGCTATTCTGTTGGTTTTCAAAACCCTGTAAGTTTCGGATAAAATACTAACCTCCATTCCCCAATCCGAGGGAATCCTCATATTTCTAAAAACGCTAACATATCCTCCCATCTCACCGGATAAAGGATAACGAAAATCCCCAAGATAATCCAAGAATTCATCGGGTCCAAAAACGGTTTTTAAAGTCCTTATCATTGGGAAATAAAATAGTCTTACAACCCTACCAAACAATCTATTGCCAAACCTCGCATAAAAACCCTTTGTAAATGTATATTGTAGTTTTGCTATTGGATAGGCCAAGAGAACCGGTATGTACGGTGTATATGTTTTTATATCGGAATCATGCATTACAAGTATTGGTGTACCCCCTCTACCTATGATATAACCCAAACCCATCCACACCGCCATACCCTTACCCCTCTGGCCTAAGGGAAATTCCCTTGAAATGTTCTGCCTTATCTCTTTTAAAGAGGGATTATCATTCCATATAACCTCCCCTTTATCTTTGAGTAAATCCCTAACTTTTTTAAGGCCTTCCTTAAACTCATCCACATTTGCCCTATCCAAAACTATATAAACCTTGTATATGCTCCGCATTTCCGAAAGCATTTCTAAGATTTTTAGCATTTCGGGTTGAGAAAAGTCGCTATAAAGTGCGGGAATCAGAACACCTACATTCAGTTTTGTTGATAATATTTCTTCCTCCAACTCCTCCACGGGTCTTTTAATAAGTATTGGTAGGGTGGGGACAAGGTTTTGATGGAGATCGGCCATAAGAAGGGTATTATACGGGCGTGTTTGAAAAAGGTTATTTACATCCCAAGGATTTTTTAATCTCATCCATATTATTTTCCGATATTGCCATATCCAAAGGCGTAAAGCCATAATAATTTAAAGCTAATTCCCCACGAGTGCCGCATAATGCAAAGTTGTATTGCCATCTCTGTTCAAGGCATTTGACAACCTCCATATTTTCCCCTAATATAACCATATGCAAAGGCGTCCGACCATCATAACTTTTAGAATTAACATCGGCGTTGTTTTTGTATGCCACCATATGCAAGGGTGTGAAGCCGTAAATATCCTTAGCATTAACATCTAAACCCCTTTCCACGAGAAACTTGATAATATTTATATATTCTTTTCTTGCCGCTATGTGTAAAAGGGTTTTACAATTATCACACCCAACTTCCAAAATTCCCTTATCCTTATAAAGTTGAACGCAAAGTTCGTAGTAAGAAGATAGAAAGGGCGGTGATATGATAAGGGATAAGGCAACTCTTCCCCCATATTTTTTGTTCCAATGCCGTCCGCCACATCTATGTCATCCCTCTTTTAACTTTGAACCCCCAACCTGCTATGTTATGTAATACCCGTTTTATAATACCCGGTATGAAGGGACAGGTATCGGTAATAGGGGCATCGGAATGTTCAAAGGAAGAATGGGATGCTGCATACGATGTTGGTAAATTAATAGCAAAAAGCGGTTGGGTTCTTGTATGCGGTGGGAGGGGTGGGGTTATGGAGGCAGCCTGTAAAGGGGCTTATGAAGAGGGTGGGTTAACGGTGGGTATCTTGACCACAACCACGGGAGAGGACGCAAATCCTTATGTTAAAATAAAGATAAATACTGGAATGGGACATAACAGGAATCCCATAGTTGTGCTTTCCGGGGATTTCGTGGTTGCCATAGGCGGAAGATGGGGAACATTGAGCGAATTGGCTTACTCAAAAATATACGGAAAACTGGTCATAGGGTATAAAACCCTAAGGATTGAAGGCATAGAGAATTACGAAGATTTTGATGGGTTTTTTAATAGATTAAAGGAAATTCTTTTAGATTTTAAGGCGAGATAGAATTACACCTTTGTTGTTTTTTAGTATAAACTCACCGTCCCTTATCAGTAGATATGTAAAGTGTTCCATCCAATCTCCCACACATATAAAAACCCTGCCATTAAAGGCTTTAATTAAAGGGATATGCAAGTGACCGGTTATAATTATGTCCGCATCCTCCCTTGCCATAATGTCTTCTATTTTTTTAAGGTTGGGTTCCTCGTTCCTTTTTCTACTCTCATAAGATAAAAAACCGCTCAGGGCTAACGCAACCTCTACGGGAATTAGTTTAAAAAGGAACATTGCTAAGGGGTTATGGAAGATTTTGCGGATTAATTTTGAACTCCTGTTTCCAAGCAAATAATCCCCATGTGTGAAGAAAACCTTTTTCCCACCAATTTCCTTATAAAAACCGTACCTATAAACATTTACACCTAAACCTTTCCAAAAATCCCCAATCCAGGCGTCATGATTTCCGGAAACATAATGTATTATCTTTTTACTGGAAAGATTAACAACCTCCGATGTGAATCTTATAGAATATGACGGAATAAAACCCTTATACTCAAACCAAAAGTCGTATATATCCCCCAACAGTATCAGTTCGTCAAAGTCTTCATTGCGCAAAAGGTTCAATAATTTTTCTTCCCTCTCGTAGGTGTTCAGGTATAAATGTGAATCCGAAATGCATAAAATCTTCATCCATAAACCTTTTTAATCGTATATACACCCGAAAGCAAACCTATGGAAAGTATTAAGGGCACGAGGAAAAACTTCCCGTTCAACCTATAAACCCATAACGCACCCGCTATATACACAGAAGCATACATAAAAGCGTTTAAAATGCCCATATAAAGGTCAAAGTTTATCCTTTTGGATAAAGGTTCCCTTACCGTTTTGGCAAAGTATTTGTTAACCCTCTCCAAAACCCAATCACCAAAAACTATACCCATTAAAGGTATTATAACATACCACGAACAAACCTCTCCAAATTTCAAGTTTGATGCAACCCAAACCACCAAAACACCCACCAAACCGTATAAAAATGTGAATAGTAAAAGCATTTAGTCCTTCTAATCCATCCAGATCAAGATTATTCCACAGGATGGGCAGGTTTGTAGGTTATCCGATTCTTGTCCCGTCATGGATGCCGGAAGCTGCACAAAGCAGTTGGTACAAATTCCGTCTATAACCCTTGCTATACCTCTTTTGTATCTTTTACGAAGTCTTTCGTATGTTTGAAACCATCTCGGATTAGATTTCCTGAGTTTCTCGGCTAATTCCTTTCTTCTCTGTTTGAGCATTTCAACTTTTTCCTCGGATACCTGAAAACCGAAAGTTTCAAGGTAGTGTGGATCTGTAACTTGGTCTATTAAAAGGTCTAAGTCTTGCAACAGGTAAAGGTCTTCTAAGAATTCTCTTATTGACACCCTACTCATTGTAGAAATTTAAAAGATAGTCTATAACCTCTTTGGGTGATGAGAAATCCGTTTTGATGTTCTCTTCGTTTGCCAACCCTCGGGCTATCTTTGCTATATTCCCCAATGCGGTTAGGTATTGCATTGAAGGATCCATAGGGGTTGCCACCAGCATAAATATTATATGAACGGGTTTCCCATCCAAGGAGTCAAAATCCACGCCTTCTTTGGAAATTCCCACTATGAGCGTTATGTTATCAACCGCAACGCTACGGCAGTGGGGAATTGCTATACCCTTACCTATACCCGTTGAACCGAGTTTTTCCCTCTGCATTAGGGATGATATGAGCAAATCCTCTTTATCCTTTGGAAGGTTTAAAACGGAAACCATTTCCCTTAACACGCCTTCCTTATCCTTTGCCTTTAAATCCAATAAAATCCTATCTTCACGGAGCAATTTCTCTATCATCTTATACCTCCTTTTTTTCAAACCTTTTAATCAAAGGGTCTTCAATCCCAGCCCTTTCAAACGCCTCTTTCCTCTGAATACATGCAGGGCATTCCCCACAAGGTACCCCATCATTTGGGGAATAACATGACCAAGTATATTCAAATGGTACTCCAAAATCGGCACCCAATTTTATTATCTCCACCTTCGTAAGGTTTATTAAAGGTGTCCAAACCTTTATCCTTATTGATCTTTCAAAGGGTAGGGAAGAACCGGCATTTATAAGTGATTCCAATGCGGATGCCCATTCCGGCCTCGTATCCGGATAATTTGGCACATCGGAAGAATGCACTCCAAAAACCAAATTGCTTATCCCTCTTGTTTCCATAAATGCCGCTGCAATTATACCGAATATGGAATTTCTCATCGGCACATAAGTTGATATTATTCCCCTCTCTGGATAAGGACCCCTTGGCACCTCTAATTTGCTATCCGTTAAACTGGATTTCCCTATTTTTTTGAAAATATCGGTTTCAAGTATTATATGCTCCTTTACACCCGCAATTTTTGATAGTTCTGTCGCATACTTCACCTCTATTTGATGTCTCTGACCGTAATAAAATGTTAAAGCATAAACTTCTTCAAATCGCCTTTTACTCCACCACAGGGATACCGCGGAATCAATTCCCCCAGAAAGCAATACCAAACACTTATCGTTGTCCATCTTAACGACCAGGTATTATAAAGGGGAAATTATCACCGGGAAGAATAGAAGGGGTTTTAGAGAAAATAAAAAAAATTATGGTTTAGGTGAAGGGAGGGAAGGGATAGGAGGGGTAAATAATAA
>CAYRSH010000029.1:4237-20413 GCA_964426895.1 uncultured bacterium | reverse complement strand
GTTCCTAATCTACCTTGTGGAATTTAAACCTTTTCTCATCATACCTGAAGATTATCCTTTTTGCCATGGTTCCTAATCTACCTTGTGGAATTTAAACTCATGGTGCCGGTATTTTCTCTTTGTTTTGTTTAGTTAGTTCCTAATCTACCTTGTGGAATTTAAACTTTCCAGCATAATCTTCTATTCTAAGGCAGTAATGTTGTTCCTAATCTACCTTGTGGAATTTAAACTTTAATAATGTAAGATGCTGCAAATAGAACTATAATGTTCCTAATCTACCTTGTGGAATTTAAACAGAAAGCTGTTTAACAAGAATATAAACCTCAAAAGGCGTTCCTAATCTACCTTGTGGAATTTAAACTTCTCAAAGCCCGTGGGTGTTGGAGTTTTTTACAACGTTCCTAATCTACCTTGTGGAATTTAAACAGCATTTTGGCGAGGTTTTCGACCGAGGTGAAGTGCCGTTCCTAATCTACCTTGTGGAATTTAAACCTATTATGAGCGGGCTCACTTCATCGCTTTCTTTAAATTCATAATCTACCTTGAATAGAGGAATAGATGCTATGGATGAAAAAATTGAAGCGTTTAAAAGGGAAACTGATGCGAAAATATACGCCCTTAGTCCTCACAATTCTTGCTATGGCCCTTTTTAATCCGAACGGACGGACAGAAAACCTATTTAATCTTAAATAAGGCCATCATAATAGGATAAGGATTTACAACCCCATTTAGGGAGCGGAGAATATACTTTTCTACCATCCAACAACATAAACAAAACTGTTTAAATCGCAACCCAGTTCTTTCTTAACATTTAATGCCCTTTCGGATGTTGTTATACCAAGATCTACAATATCATAACCCAAGGAAAACCCCCTTTCTACGGAAAGGTGTAAAAGGAATGTTGCCAAAAAGTTGTAATCTTTCCAACCCATCTGCCACAACAGGTATCTGTCTTTAAGGGCCAAGTTTATTATAACACCTACCAAGTCCCCTATATACACGCTTATAACATCAACGCCCTCCAAATTTAAAACCTTTTTAATGTTTTTTGGGATTCTCCTCCCGTGCTTTTTGGCCGTAATTTCGCACAGTTTTATTATTTTATCCACATCACTTTTTGAAAACGAAATCCTATCAACCCTTTCCTCCGCCCTCCTTATAAGCCTTTTTCTTTCCCTGTGGTATTTGACATATCCCCTTCGCAAGATGGGTGAAACGAATTCCCCGTGTTCAACATTCGGTTTAAACCTCAATGCTATTTCCCCTTTTATATACCTCCCCTTTATGGCATAAAAAACCCCATCTTCCAACACCTGATCCGTAGGAATAGTATATGGCATGGAATAAAACCTCTTGAAAAGCAAACCCTTTTCCACACCCCAAAACCCCTTAATATTCACCCTTTTACCACCTATAAGGATTTCCGAAAACCTCAGAATATCTAAGACCTTTCCCCCCAAATCTTTGGTTCCTCTCCCCTTAAAAGCCTCTTTATATTACCCCTATGGCTAAACCATATGAGGGCAACCACAAAGCCGGATAAGACCACGAAGGGTAAGGAATGCTTGTTCGGGTCAAAAAACAAAATCCACACAAAAGCAGTTAGCGATCCCAATAACGAACCGAGGGAAACATATCCGGTTAATAGCACCGCGGATACCCAAACCAAAAACCCTAAGAAAACACCCATTGGGGAAAGTGCGAGAAATACACCCAACGATGTCGCCACACCCTTTCCACCTTTAAACCCCAAGAAAGGCGTAAATACATGCCCCAATATGGGTGCCAAGCCGGTTGCCAATGCCAACTCAATGTTATAAGGTACAATGAGCCTCACTATAAAAACCGGTATAAAACCTTTTAAGGCATCCAAAACAAAAACCAATGTACCCCATTTTAATCCCAAGGTTCTCGCCACATTAGTTGCCCCAACATTGCCACTTCCCACCTTCCTTATATCAATACCCGCAACGGCCTTTGAGACTATATAAGCGAAGGGAATACTACCCAATAAGAAACCGAAAACGAATAATGCCGCATAAATGTAAGGCCTGAACCCCGGTTCTATGGATTCAAACCATACATTAAGGGACGGCATTTTTTACAACCTCCTTATACCATTCCAAGGTTTCCCTCAAACCCGTTTTAAAATCCACTTTGGGTTCCCAATTCAAAAGTTTTTTGGCCTTTGTAATGTCCGGCTTTCTCCTTTTCGGGTCGTCTTGGGGTAGGGGCAAATATTCGTAGTTCTTTTCAACACCGAGGATTTCGCATATCAAATCCGCCACCTCTTTAATGCTTCTTTCATCGGGATTACCGAGATTAACAACCTCACCGTTTAAACCTTCCTTAATCAATAGCAGGAATAAACCCTCAACCATATCGGATACATAGCAAAAACTCCTCGTCTGGGAACCATCACCGTAAATGGTTATGGGTTTTCCCGTTAAGGCCTGATATGCGAAGTTGGGTATTATCCTGCCATCCGCGACATCCATAAAAGGCCCATAAGTATTAAAAATCCTTGCTATTCTAACATCCAAATTCTCATAACGGTAATACGCCATTGTTATGGCCTCCGCAAACCTCTTTCCCTCGTCATAAACACTCCTCGGACCTATCGGATTCACATTCCCCCAATAGGTTTCGGGTTGTGGATGAACTTCGGGATCGCCATACACCTCGGATGTTGAGGCTAATAAAAACCTCGCCCCCGTTTCCTTTGCCAAATTCAAGAGGTTCATAACCCCTACGGAATTTACGAGCATAGTTTCTATGGGCAATGAAAGGTATTTCTTGGGGCTGGCGGGAGATGCCAAATTTATGACATAATCAAACTTTCCTTTGGGAACATTCTCGCATATGTCCATTTCCTCAAATGTATAATTGGGGTCTCCAAGAAACCTTTTAACATTTTCCGGCTTTCCCGTGGAAAAGTTGTCAATGGAGAATACTTCCCAACCCTTATTTAATAGGTATTCCGTCATATGCGTTCCTATGAATCCGGCTCCACCCGCTATTAAAACCCTTGGCATTGTGCGGTAATTCTAAGGCGGAACTTTTAAAGCAAAAAGGACAACCTTAGAATATGTAGTTTTGAGGAAGGTTTTAATAGTTGGCAGGGTTAATGTGGGGAAATCCACGCTTTTTAATAGGCTTATAGGTAAGCCTTTAATGATAACATCCGATGTTCCGGGTACCACAAGGGATGTTGTGTATAAACCCGTTGAATGGAAGGGTAGGGTTTTTCTTTTGGCGGATAGTGGGGGTGCGGGTGCCGGCGATAAATTGGCAAACTATGTTTGGGATAAAATCCTAAAAGAGATAAAAGAAGCGGATTTAATACTTTTAATGGTTGATGTTAAAGCCGGAATTCAGCCCTTGGATGAGGAGTTGGCGAGGATAATAAAAAGAGCGGGAAAAAAGGCCATAGTCGTTATAAACAAAATAGATGCGGAAAGAAAGGGGGTTGGAACACCGGAGGAGTTTTATAAACTCGGTTTTCCGGATATAGTTCCCGTATCCGCCGCACATGGCTGGGGAGTTGGCGAGTTGTTGGACTTAATAGTTGAAAGTCTTCCACCGGATGAGGATGAAATACCCAAAAGGAAAAAGGATAAGGTTAGGGTTGCAATACTCGGAAGGCCCAATGCGGGTAAATCTTCAATTTTAAATTACTTTGCGGGAAAGGAAATAGCCTTGGTTTCCCCAACAGCCGGAACCACAAGGGATGCGGTTGATGTTGAGTTGGAAGACATGATAATTGTTGATACCGCCGGAATTACGAGGAAATTTAAGGATGATTTGAGTTATTACGCCTTTGTTAGGTCAAGGAGGTCTTTGAGGTTTGCGGAAGTTGGGTTGGTGGTTTTGGATGCGGAAGTGGGTGTCCATAAACTTGATAAAAAGATTATAAAATTGGTTGTTGATGAGGGGAGGGGGCTTGTAATCGCCATAAACAAGATAGACCTTTTAAGCGCAAAACAAAAAAAGGAACTGTTCGCACAGGTCGTTAACGAGTTGGCAATGGTTGATTGGGCACCCAAGGTTCCGGTTTCCGCTTTAACGGGCGAAGGTATGGATTATTTGAGGAGTGTTTTAAAAGGTGCAAGGGGTGGATTGTTTAAGCGAATATCCAAAAAGGATGCCAAGGAACTTATTGAAGAACTGATGATGGCAAACCTACCACCCGCGAGGATATACTCTTTCTACCAGTTAAAAAACCTACCTCCAACATTCGTTATAGAGTCATCCGGACCGATACCGGATTTTTACTTGCGATACATAGAAAAGGCCTTACGCGAGAGGTGGGGATTTTTTGCATCTCCCATAAAGTTTGAGGTGAGGATAAGGTCTTTAAAATGAAATACTTGGGGGTGGCAACAAGCCCGCACCAAATAGAGGGTAATACCTATAACGATTGGACATTATACGAAAAAAAGGGTTTAGTTCCGGAGGTGGGTGAGGCGTGCAGGAGTTGGGAGGAGATGGAGAAAGATATAAAACTTTTAAATCGTATAGGGGTGAATGCTTACAGGTTCGGGATAGAGTGGAGTAGGATAGAGCCCGAAGAGGGTATGTTTAACATAAAGGCTTTGGACAGGTATAGAAGGTTCATAGAAAATCTCTTAAAGGAAGGCATTGAACCCTTTATTACATTACACCACTTCACAAATCCCGTATGGTTCCACAAAATAGGTGGATGGACGAATCCCGAAAGTGTGGATTTTTTTGTAAGATATGTGGATTTTATAACGAGGTATATAAAGGTGAGGTTTTGGATAACCATAAACGAACCGAATGTATATGCCTATAACTCATATGTTGTGGGTGTTTGGCCTCCTATGGAAAAAAGCATTTTAAAGACGATAATTGTCGTTAGGCATATGTTGAAGGCTTCGGGTGAAGCATATGAGGTTATACACAAAAATATTCCAAAATCTTTTGTAGGCATTGCACACCATTTAAGGGTTTTTAAACCATTTGGAAAACTCGGAAAAATTCCCGTTTTTTTGAGGGAATACTTGTTTAACTTTTTGCCAGTATATTCCGATGTTTTTGGGGTTATACCCCCACCTTCGGGTTTTATGGAACCTTTAAGGGATAAAGCGGATTTCGTGGGTATAAACTATTACACACGGGATACCGTAAGGTTTTCATTAAAAAACCTCTTTGGGGAGGATGTGGGTGTTGAGGGGGTTTGGAGGAATTCCTTGGGTTGGGAGGTTTATCCAAAGGGTATATACCATTTGCTGAAAAATTACAACTTCAAAAAGCCCGTAATAATAACGGAAAACGGTATAACAACGGAAAACGAGGAGGAAAGGGAGAGGTTTATAAGGGAACACCTCAAATGGGTTAAAAGGGCGTTGGATGAGGGTGTTAAAGTTGTGGGATACTTCTATTGGTCATTAATGGATAATTACGAGTGGGCTGAGGGGTATAACGCGCATTTTGGGTTATTTACGAGGGATAGGAAGCCAAAATCCAAGATAAATTTAAGGAGGATTTGGGAGGAGGTAAATGAACAGGATAACCCTTAAAGGGAAACTTTCGGATTACGGTTATCACCCTTGGATTTTTAGGGATAGGATTAAGGGTGTTGAGAATAACAGGATATGCGCCCAGGTTTATGTTAATGGGAAGTTTTTGGGGAGTGCATTTTACAATTCGGAAGGGAATTTGGCTTTGAGGTTTTACAGTAGGGAAAAGGAAGAGTTCAATGCGGGTTTGGTTCATAAGCGGATATTGGAGAGTAAAAGTTTCCGGGAGCATGTTTTGGGTTTTAAAAACGCTTATAGGTTGTTTTTTGCGGAAAGCGATAACATGCCGGGAATAATAGCGGATGTTTATGGGGAAGGTGTGGTGATACAAATATCCTCTTATGGTGCCGAGAAATTAAAGGGGGAAATCGTAGAGGGTTTTAAAATGGCGGAATATGAATTCCTTTATGAGAAAAGCGATAACTATGCGAGGATGCAAGAGGGTTTGGAACCTTTTGAAGGTTTTCACTTTGGAGGGGCAAAGGATGTAATTGTTGAGATTAACGGCTTAAATATGATTGTTCCCATAGGGGGACAGAAAACGGGTTTATACCTTGATCAAAGGCTTAATTGGGAAATTGTGGGTAGGATTATGAGGGGTAGGGATAGGGTTTTGGATGCTTTTAGTTATACAGGAGGTTTCACATTACACCTTTTAAAAAACGGTGTTAAAAGGGTTTTGGCGGTTGATGAGGATGATGAGGCCCTGGAAATACTAAAACAAAATTGCAAAATAAACAACCTGAAAGGTGCGGAAACCATAACCGGAAATGTCTTTGATATGCTTGACACATTTATACTATCAAACGATGAATTTGACGGCATAATACTTGACCCACCAGCATTTGCGAAGGGTAAAAACATAAGCGGGGCTTTAAAGGGATACACCCGCTTAATTGATAGGGCTTTAAGGCTTTTAAAAAAGGGTGGTATATTGGCGGTTTTCTCCTGTTCGCATTACATAGACTACACACACTTGGAAGATGTTATAAGTAGTGTTTCAAAGAAACTTTTGAGGGAGGTTAAAATCCTTTTTAGGTTATACCAATCGCCCGACCATCCCGTTCCCGTTTATTTTAAGGATTCCGAATACCTGAGGGGTTTGGTATGCTTGGTTTATTAGTGTCATCATGCCCTTTATACGCCGTTTTTGATACCCTTTACAAAATTGACCTTTCGGGAAACAACCAAACCGTTGAGTTGGGAAAATGGTTTAAACCTTTGAGGTTAAAAACCCTTCCTCGTTGTGAAGTTGAATTCTTGTATATTGGTGATACGGTTTTCGTTAAAAAGGTTTTGGCGGATGCTGAGGGTTATGTGATTTTTCAACCACCAAAGGCCAAAAAGGAGGGGGATGTTAAGGTCATAGCAAAAACCTCAGATGCACATTACCAATTCAACTTAAAGGTTATTCGGGAAAATTATTGGTTCCTTTGGATTTTGGAATTCCTTGCGGGTTTTGTGTTTTTCGTTTTCGGTTTAAACAGGGGTTCAAGTGGGATAATGAGGGCTATTGGGGGTTGGACAAGGGCGGTTTTGACAAAGTTATCCGCAAATCGCCTATTAGCGTTATTGGGTGGAATAATAGGGGCGTTGGGTTTTCAATCGTCAACGGCCGTTACGGTAATGGTGGTTTCATTAACGGACCTCGGGATACTATCCCCCCCTTCCGCCTTGGTTATGAACGCCGGTGCGGGCATAGGGACGACAATAACGGTTGGAATATTAGCCTTGGGACTAACATATGTAGCCATAATTCTGATGGTTTTGGGATATGTGTTTGAAAGGTTTTTCCCGAGTTATAAGCATTACGGTAGGGCGATTTTCGGGTTTGGTATGGCATTTTTTGGTATATGGTTTATGGGAGATACATTTGTGAAAGTTTCCGATATACCCGCCTTTGTGTCTTTTACTAAGGAGATTTCGGATAACACAATACTCATGTTTTTGTTTTCCATGATTTTTGCCGCTTTGGTTCATTCATCGGCATTAACCATAGGTATAGGTCTTTCTATGGCATTTGCCGGAATTTTGGGTTTTGAGGGGGCTTTATCAATAGTTTTGGGTGCGAATGTTGGAACCGCTTTTACAGCCGTTTTGGCATCCTCATCCCTATCGGGCATAGCCCGCAAAGTCGCCTTAATAAACCTTTCCGGTAGATTCGTTTTATCACTAATACTACTGTATTTAATCCCCTTTGCGAAATTCTTACCAGTATGGGCTGGGGATACGGTTAAAAACATAGCACTATCGCACATATATTACAACCTAATGTTTGCAATTTTGATGTTTCCCGTCTCTTTTGTCCGTAGGTTTTGGGTGTATAAGGCGGGGGATGAAATGGGGGTGTTTTCGGGTGTATTCCTTGAAGACCCGAACATAATAACCGCATATATGGAAAAGATAACAACCGATGCCTTAAACATAGCAATAAAAATGTTTCAGGAAATCCCATCAATTATAAGGAGTAAATCCCCCTCTTCTATAATTTCCTTTCAAAAACTTGACGATGAAATAGATAACTTGGAACAGAGGACGAACGCCCTAATTACAAAAGCCCTATCCCATGACATACCCGGAGAGATAGCGAACAAGATCGTTACTTTGGCATATGTTATGGAGGAAATTGAAAATGCTGGGGATATAATGTCAAAATCAATCGCAAGGTTGGTTGAAAAGATGTATAGGGAGGGCATTAACCTAACGGAAAACGAATTGGAGGGGATACATCTAATGTATAAGGAGGTTATGAGAACATTTGCCGATGCTTTGGTGATACTAACCAATTGGGATAGGGAAGGGGCAAAGAACCTTTATAACCGAAGGGATGAGGTTAAAACCCTGTTGGATGAACTCAGAAAAAAGTTTTATTCAAAGGGTGTAGGGGTGGCGAGCTTGGAATCGGGGGAGGTTTATTTGGATATACTTTCGGATATGGAAAGGGTTAATTTTCATATAGCATCCATAGGTGGGGCGATTTACGAATATTTTTCGGGGTAATTGATATTAAAACCCTTTAAACTTTTCAAGGATTTCTTCCGCTTGTTTCTTATAGTGTTCAAGGTTGTTTTTTTCCGCCACATTTATAACCCTTTTTATCAACGATTTTATCCTATCAAACATTCCCAACCTTTCATAAACATCCGACAAATCCAAGGCCACACTACAAAAGTATGCCGGGCGTGTAACGGTTTCATGTTTTTCAAGGATTTTTTCCAAATACTCCGCAGACTTATAAAGGTAATTCCTGTCCATACTGAGTTCAAACATGGCATAATATATACTTGCCAAGTTTCTGTATTTTCTAAGGTGCATAAGGGATGCGTTTTCGGGAATTGGCGAATTTACAAGGATTTTCTCCGCTTCATGTAAATATTTTATATCCTTTTTCAGGTTTGCCAAACCCATTAATGCCAACGCCAAGTTATTATCAATTAAAGCTATAACGGATTTTTCCCTGTTTTTTGCGAGATCCTTTGCCATACGATAAGCGGATATGGCCTCGGCGTAGTATTTATCACTCCTTAAAAGTCTTCCCAAAACATCATAAATTGCCCCCAAATTTACAAAGGCGTTTAAAAGCCTATCTTTCAGGTTTAAACTCCTAAATACTTTAATCGCCTCCTTTAAATGGTATTCACCTTTTAATGCATACGCACTATCCCCGAGTATCTCGGCAAACCGTAAAAATGTTATACCCAAATTCACAGATACAATAGCCATTTCAAGGGGATATTTATCCGTGGTAAAATCCAATATAAACATAAAGGTCTTTTCGGCATTTCTCAGATTATCAAGGGAACTTTCGGATTGTGAAGCGGTTAAATACCCCACCCCTATTAAATTTAAAGCATCAATATAACCGATTTCGTCTCCCAACCTTTTCCTTATTTCTGCCGATTCCTTCGCATATGTTATTATTTTCTCAGGATTGCCTCCTGTTAAAGAGAGGAGTTTGACATGGAGTTTTGCTTGATAGTATTTAATGTCAGCATAAAGTTTAGGGTTATTTATTACATTGATTTTCATTAACGCGTTTTCCAAAACTTCTAAACCCAAAGAAACATCAAGGCCATAATTGTAAATATAATCCACAAGTTTAACCGAATCTCCAACTTCAATGTAATCGTGAATCCTCTTTATATAATCCCTACCTAAACTTTCTCCTCCAAAAAGGTATTCCAAAACCTCCATATTACCCAAAATTTCCCCATCTTCCACTTTAACAAAATCAAAAAATTCAAAAAGGCTTATAGCCTCTTCAACAATTTTGCGATTAATATTGGCTATCCTTGAAAGCGTCTCAACATCGGGGTTTATGCCTAAAACATTCAAAAAATATATGTTTTTCAGTATTAGTTTTTGCTCAACCGATAAATATGAATATTTTTCCTGAATTTCTTGTGAAACAACTGTATTCTCGCCCAATTTTAATTCCAAAATTTTATCAAAAATATCCCACTTTGAGAGGTTGTGCTTTCCAAAAATGGAGGCCATTGTTTTTATCTGATTTCCCATCCTCAAAACGCATACAATTGGAATCCTTTTGCGGCGGTAATGCAATACCCAATTCACAAAATCATCCCTCAGGTCTTTAACCAAAACAACCCGCTTCACACCAAACAGGTTTTCCAAAAATCCCCACCCCTTAAAGTTTCCGAAAGATACAGCCTCAATACCTCTATCTTTAAAACATCCCTCAACATCAATATCCACAAGAGGGGGAATAACCACTAAGGCGTTTTCCCTTCTTTTAACAGTACTTATCAATTCACTACAAATACTTTCATCAATTTTCATCCAAACTTTCCGGTAATGTAATCCTCCGTAAGTTTTTCTTTGGGTTTTACGAATATTTGCTTTGTTTCTCCAAATTCTATAAGTTTCCCGCTATGGAAGAAAGCGGTATAATCCGAAACCCTTGCCGCCTGATGCATGCTGTGGGTGACGAGGACTATGGTTATATTGCGGGACAATTCCTTCATAAGAATCTCTATTTTTGCAGTACCTATGGGGTCTATGGCACTTGTTGGTTCGTCAAACAATAATACTTCCGGATCCACGGCCAAAGCCCTTGCTATACACAGCCTCTGCTGTTGCCCACCCGATAGGGAGTATGCGTGATCGTTCAACCTGTCCCTAACCTCATCCCATAACGCCGCTTTTATAAGGGCATCCTTCACCTTTTCGTATATAAATGTTTTATCCCTAATCCCCCTTATTCTCAAGCCATAGGCAACATTTTCAAAGATTGATTTGGGAAAGGGGTTTGGTTTTTGAAAAACCATACCAACCTTGGACCGCAACTCTATCAAATCGTAATCCTTTGATAAGATG
This sequence comes from uncultured bacterium, assembly GCA_964426895.1. Classification (GTDB taxonomy): domain Bacteria; phylum Hydrothermota; class Hydrothermia; order LBFQ01; family LBFQ01; genus Caldipriscus. The sequence continues at coordinate 9,533 of CAYRSH010000029.1, read as the reverse complement.
TTTTTCCCGTCAAGGAGGACTTCCCCTTCCGCCCTTGCACCCTCAACATTCTCATACATCCTGTTTAAAATCCTTATGAATGTGGTTTTACCGCAACCCGAGGGTCCTATAATGGCCGTTATCTTTTTATCATAAATGGGCATGGTTATTCCATACAAAACCTGCTTATTCCCATAATAGAAGTTGAGATTTTTAACATCAATTTTTACATTCATAAAGGAGAATATTCTACCGCGGTTTTGTTTATAAACAGAAAATTTATCCGTCCTTATAAATTCGTCGTTTCAAATCTATGAAACCTATAAGCGTGGTCCTCTCAATGGTGGCAACGCAGGTTAGTGCCGTGAGTTTAATGGGTGTTCCGGCCTTTATATCTTGGCAAGTTACCTTATTCCATACCATACAAAGAGAAAACACAAGAGGCTTTAACATTAAACGGTTCGTTGCGGTTCCATCTGATTTTCACTTATAGTATGGTTGAAATATTTTGTCGTTCCAACATTTGCAAAAACACATTTTTACGCTTTATGGGCCTCTTGGATGCCGTGTTCAGAAGGAGGAATGTATTGGGGGCAATACAAGGATTCCGCATCGTGGATATGGTGGAATATGTTCGGGTTTATAACAATGGTTGTTGTGGATTATGTGTTATCCCGGGGTAGGGGAACTTATACTTTTTGGGATTAGAATTGTAGGGCAACATTCGGCAAATGGCAGGTTAAAAGGTTAAGGCGAAGGGATAAACGGATTGGTGGAAGGCTATGCGGTGCCCGGTTAAAGTAGGGGTTATACTTCTTGTCCTTTGGTGCGTAATTGCGTAATATCCACTCCATTCACCGGCTTGCTTCAAGTTTTTGGGGAAATGTTGGCTTTGGTTTACATTTCTCGCCTCTCTTCAAATGGTTGGCTTGGGATTTGCCTTCAAGTTAAGCCCACATTAAGGGTGTTTGAACCAACTTTTTCACCCTTAGAATAAAGGGGTATGGTAGAGCTGATTCTATTGGCTTATGGACCCTCGTATTATACCCTTTCGGGGGTCCGCAGGACGGTAGGTGCCCTTGGCCCCAACTATGTAGGGGGTCAGTATGGGAGCTTCGGTCTCGTCTTCAACTTCTCGCAGGCGTACGGGTGGATAAACAACGGAAACACATTTAGGGATTTAGCAGAAACCGGACAGTACAAGGACTATACCGATGGCTTTTATTCCGCAAGCGACCTGTTCGGACTCGGATACGGTACAAAGTTTTTTGAACTGGCGATAATGGGTTCATACCATTTTGATGCTTGGGATAAAAACAATCCCGACGGTATGAGAAAGTATCCCGATAACATACATTCGCATGGACCCGGGGATATGCTCCTTGCGGGTAAAATAATGTATCCAATACACTTTGAAAACATATCCTTTTCCTTCGGTGTCGCCGGGTTCTATTCATTCCCAAATATATCAAACATCCAAATAGCGGCTAAAAGGGATACAACTGGCGACAAGTTCATATCCGATACCCGCGGATGGTTCCAGAGGGGTGGTGTTTTCAGGACATTTTCACTGTACGATCAGGGTTATGGTATAAGGGGAATTCTGTCTTTCCTTCCGAGCAATAAGTACATGCAAATACATCTAAACTACGGTTTTAACACGAATAACTTTTCGGATAAAAACGATGACATAATGTTTTATGGAGGTTCTGTAATCTTCACATTACCCGGTTTCCACCCGTTCTTTGAGGTTGCCCTTGAAGACTTTTACAAGGGGAGGGATGTTTATGGGGACTCGCCCTTCTATATGACCGGAGGTCTTAACCTTGATGCCAGTGGTTTCATCATAACAATTGGTGTTGAAAAGATCTTCTGGTTTGATGGGAAAACAATAAACACCAATAGGTCAAAATATCCCCCGGCATGGGATAAATATTTGGCAACCGATTCGGCAACGGGCAGACAAAACGAACTCACAAAACCAAAGTTTTGGTTGCCCAATTGGGATCCGACGGTTGGGGTCTGGCTTGGTTTGAGTTATACTTATGTGCCTATGGAGAAGAAGCCCGAGGAGAAAAAGGAAAAGGTATTACCCACCTATATAGCGGGTGTTGTGTTTGATAAGTCAAGCGGTAAAACCCTCGGAAATGTAACGGTTTTGTTGAAAGAAAAGAATGTAAGCGTTATCACGGGTGATGACGGCGCCTACAAGTTTGAAAATGTTGAACCAGGTTCATATACATTAATCTTTCAGGCTAAGGGCTATGCAACTTCTACAAGGGTTGTGGATGTAAAGCCCGGGCAACCCGCAATATCAAATGTTGAGTTGGTTCCCGCAAAGGCGGTTTATATAACCGGTGTCGTTTATGATAGGGGAACAAACAGGCCAATAGGCGGTGCAAAGGTTTTGGTAAAGGAATTGAATGTTGAAGTAACCACGGATGACGACGGCTCTTACAAGATAGAAAATGTGGTTTCCGGTGCCTATACCCTCATATTCACCGCTCCGGGTTATCAATCCTTCTCCGCATCGGTTGCAGTTGAGGATAAACCCGTCGTAAAGGATGGATACTTAGCAAAGGCGGAAGTTGAAGTTCAAAAGGTTGAGGAGGTTAAACTCGGATATATAACGGGTGTCGTTTATGATAAGGAAAAGAATACGCCAATTGCGGGTGTCCAAGTGGTGTTGAAGGAGAAAAACAAAACCCTTACCACAGATCAGACGGGCGCCTTCAGGTTTGATAGCCTTCCCGATGGGGCATATACGGTATCATTCTCCGCAGAGGGATATTTGCCGTATTCCGAGATAGTAACCCTATCCGGTGGGCAACCTTATACGATGAAAGTAATGATTTCACCCGTTCCAAAGAAGAAAACCGCAACCCTTTTGGGTAAGGTATCGGATGCGGAAAGCGGTAATGGCATAGTCGGCGCCGTTGTCAGCGTTGAGGGTGTTACTTCAACCACCACATCAGAAGGAGGAATTTATAGGATTGATAACATACCCGCCGATGCTTATACCATAAAGATTAGCGCTACGGATTATGAAACTTATACAGAGGTTGTAAAGTTGAACGAAGGAGAAAATGTTAAAAACTTTACCCTTAGGCCTTCCGTTATAAAGGGAGGACTTGTGATAAATGTTATAGACAAAGACGATAAGAAACCTTTGGCGGCCGTTATAACCTTTGAAGGCGCAAACATAGGTCCTTATGAAACCGACCCATCCACGGGTTCCGTTACCATAAAGGACATACCTGCGGGTACATATACGATAAGGGTTAGTGGGAAAGACCCCAAGTATGTAGCACAGGTTAGAACTGTGGTCGTAAGTAAGGGTATAAAGGATATAACCTTTGAACTCGTGAAGAAGGGAACGGAGATAACATTTAGGAACATATACTTTGACCTCAACAAGGCAACCCTCAGACCCGATGCCGAACCCGCTTTAAGGCAAATCTGCGAATTCCTCAAAGAAAATCCGGATGCAATCATAGAGGTTCAGGGTCATACGGATGAGAGGGGTTCCGATACTTATAACCTAAGGCTTTCACAGGCCAGGGCGGAATCCGTCGTAGAATGGCTTGTGAATAACGGTTGCGCAACGGGGGACAGACTCGTCCCAAAGGGATACGGTGAGAGCATGCCCGTTGTAAAGAACGCTAAGACCGAAGCCGAGCATTCCCTAAACAGAAGGGTGGTTATAAAGGTCATAGGGGTACGCAAGTAAAGGGGGATAAAAACAAAAAAATTGGGGGGCTTTAAGCCCCCTTTTTTTATTTTATTTCCAAATCCACCATGTCGCCCAAAACATCTATCTTTTCCTTAGTCCTCTCAACTTCCTGCAAATCAATTTCCACAACCCCAACCCCTTCCGTTTTTCCCAATTCCAATAAAACCTCACCCGAAGGGGAAACTATTGCGGAATTCCCACCATAAACAACCCCGTTCTCCTCACCAACCCTATTACATCCCACGATAAAAATACCGTTTTCCGCAGCCCTTGAAACCAACATGGACTTCCAAACGCCTACCCTAACCAGTGGCCACTGTGCGGGTATAAATATTACCCTCACACCTTCTAATGCTAACTTTCGGAATACTTCCGGAAACCTCAAATCGTAACATATCTGCAAGGAAAAAATGATTTTGTTCCCCTTAAAATCCGTTTGAAAAACCTTTAAAGACTTCCCCGGTTTAAAGTATTCACCCTCACCGAGGGGTTTAAACAGATGCGCCTTGTCGTAATAAAATTCCCTTTCCCCGTATAAAAAGAAAGCCCTGTTATAAACCCCATCATCCCCTTTAAATGCCATTGAAAACACCAATGCGGTATCGTAATCCTTTGAAAATCCCTTTAAAACCTCCAAAGTTTCCCCCCTATCCGCTTTTAAATGCGGTTCTTTGTATCCTGTGGTTAAAAGTTCGGGAAAAACAAAAACATCCGCCCTGTAATTTCTCAAATAGTCTTCAACCTTTTTTAAAACCTCATCTCTCTCCGTTGTATCCAACTGCCCCAATGCTATCCTTAACATTTCTTTCCTTTAAAAGTTCCATTTCAACCTTCCAAACATCGGTATGAACCCTTTTAATCTCTATTTCCCTTTCCAAGTCCTTTAACCGCCTCCAATTTATGTAAAGGTTTAACCCGCTGAGGATCAACCATATAACCGCAAAAATATAAAGCCCCAAAATTAGGTATTTCATTTCTCAACCACTATAACATCCTCTTCCTCAACGGGGTCCGTCTCGGGAAACCTAACCTTTACAACCTGATTTTTGGTTGTTGTTATGCTTTTACCGACAAAGTTTGCAAATATCGGTAATTCCTTCCACCCCCTATCCACCAAAACGCACAAACTAACGCTTTTTGGCCTTCCAAATTCAAACACCTGCTCCAAAGCCGCCCTAACCGTTCTACCGGTGTATAAAACATCATCAACGAGTAAAACATTTTTCCCTTCAACCGGGAAAGGTAGATCCGTTCCCTTAACCTGAGGGGCTTCCGCAACCAATGATAGGTCATCCCTATAAAATGTTATATCAACCTTACCTAAGGGCACATCAATACCGGCGTATTCCTTAACATACCTTTTTATCCTTTCCGCAAGCGGAACGCCACGGGTTTTTATACCCACAAAAACCAAATCGCTTAAATCCTCATATTCTTCCCATATCTGCAAAGCCAACCTCCTATAAACCCTATCCATCTGCTTAGAATTCATTAGGACATACATAGGCGTGGATTTTAAGGTTGCATTATCACTTTAAATGTTTTCCCCCGGGTTTTTATGAAATATATCCCAGCCTTGCCCTT
>CAYRSH010000029.1:0-4137 GCA_964426895.1 uncultured bacterium | reverse complement strand
AAATATTCCATCCGAAGGGGTTGAATCCCTTGGAACACCGTTTGCCCTCAAACCGAGGATTATGTTTTCAATTAATATGTTTTGGGAACCCGTTCTTATCCTAATTACCTGACTTCCAGAACCACCTCCACCTTTATACATCGCAATGTTTTTTATAACTACATTTGACGCCCGGATACTAAATATACCGGTTGATGAACTCCTACCGTTTAAATTTATCTCTATTTCGGGGCATGGGAAGTATGGAACCTTAGCCCTACTGACACCTGCAACCCTCGGATAGGCATCCCTTATGGATGTCCAACCCGTTGAATCCGGATAAGCCCTGTAATTCACATCGCAGAGATTTGTATTGCCCGTATATGCCGTTTGCGTTGAACCGTCTATTAATACCCCTTCGGTGATGGGGATGGTGTCTATATTAAGCGCTATACTAAACCAACAGTTTCCACCAATGCAGGTATATGAAGGGTCACCCGTTGGAATGTTAAAAACAATCGTGTCGTATCCGGGGTTGGAATTGGCATTCTCAATAGCCCTTATGAATGAACCGGGAATATTTCCCCCGGAACCGTTGCTAACCACAAATACCGCCGAAAATACATAGAGCAACATACTATCAGAATTCTACGGGTGATGTATGATTGAAACAAATTGTGGAACATGTGAAACCTACAAACCGACCAAAGCCTTTAATCCCTTAATCTCATCCTCCCTTAAATACCTCCACTTTCCGGGTTCCAAGTCAAGTTTTATATTCCCATAAAAAACCCTTTTAAGCATAAGGACTTCCAAACCGCATTTTTCAGCCATTCTCCTAATTTCCCTATGCCTTCCCGTGGTTAATACCACAAACATCAAACCACCCCCAATTATCCTACATTCCTTGGCCTTTAATATTTCCCCATTATCCTCAATTCCTTCCAAAAACCTTTTTACAACCCCCTTTGTAGGCTTAGGCTTTGTTTTTACTATATATCCCCTCCTTATTGAGTATTTTGGGTGGGTTAGCTTGTGTATTAATTCGCCGTCGTTTGTGAGGATGAGTAAACCCTCGGAATCCTTATCAAGCCTTCCAACGGCGTTTAATTGAAAAAATTCTCTTGGTAGGATTTCATAAATGGTTTTGTTAAACCTGTCGGATTTTGAAACGACATAACCCCGTGGTTTATAAAAGGCAACATATACATTTTCCGTAAACCTTATTGGGTTATAACCCTCCACCTCAACCCTTTCATTTCCTTTTAAAACCGTCATGGGTTGTTTGACCACCTCTCCGTTCACCTTTACCTTTCCGGACATTATCAAATTCCAAGATTTTCTCCTTGAAAGCCCGTAATACCTCTGAATATATCTCAAAAGCCTCATATCACCCTTATGCCCAACCTACCCAAAAATTCTTTCCTTTCCGCAGGGAAATCCTTACGATAATGAACACCCCTGCTTTCTTCCCTCCAAAGGGCCGCCAAGGTTATTATTTTAGCCAAATTCCCCAACCCACCCATACCTTTTAACTCCTCTAAGGCCTTTTCCAATCCTTCCCCATCCCTTGAAACGGATACAAACCCTTCCATTATTTCCCGTATTTTATCAATGTTATACTCTGCCTCAATGTATTCAACCTCCAAGGTTTTTAAAAATTCAAATTTCGGCCAAGTTGATATATCGTTTTCAATATCAAGGGCAACCCTATATCCAAAAACCAAGCCTTCTATTAAGGAGTTTGACGCCAACCTATTCGCCCCATGAACGCCCGTATTAGAGCATTCCCCAACAGCCCACAAGCCGTTTATGTTTGTCCTACCCCATGTATCCGTCCTTAACCCCCCAATGCTATAATGCGCCGCTGGTGATATGGGAATTTTATCCCCAAATATTTCCTTAACCCTCTTGGCAATCGGGAACCTCTCCAAAGGGACTTTTGAAATGTCAAGGAAAACATCCCCATGCCTTTTTCTGAAATTGTAAATAACCCTTGAAAGTTCATCCCTCGGCAATAAAGGGTTCGCTATTTCTTTTCCGCCTTCGTCCACAACCTTCGCACCCGCCCCCCTTAAAGCCTCCGTTAATAATATTGGTGGGTCGGTTAATGCAACGGTTGGATGGAATTGAACAAATTCCATATCGGATATGTATGCCCCGATTTTAGCCCCCATTAGTATCCCCTCGCCGGTTGTACTTTTCGGGTTTGTGGTCCTTTTCCAAAGTGCGGCATATCCCCCCGTTGCCAAAACAACCCTTTGGCATTCAACGAATTCGCCGTTTGAGAGTTGAACGCCAACTATCCGGCCGTTTTCCGCCTTTATGGATAAGGCCTTTCCGTAAAACCTGTCCAAGTGTTTTGTCTTTTCTATTAAAAACTCCAATAGTTTTTTACCGGTTTCGTCTCCAAGATTCCAAACCCTTGGAACGGTATGCCCCGCTTCAAGGTGTGGTGTGGGGTTAAACTTAAAACCCATATTTATAAGCATATTCATAACCACGGGTGCGTAATGGGTTAATACCACAACTGCCCTTTTGTCGTTTAAATCCCTACCCACTTTTAATGTATCCTCGTAGTGTAGGGTGGGGGAATCCTGTACATCCAAGGCTGCTGCTATTCCCCCCTGTGCCCAATATGTGTTTGCCAAATCCTCCCCTTTTGGGGCGACAATCAAAACCTTTAACCTTTTAATATTTAACGTTGTCCAAAGCCCCGCTATTCCCCCACCTATAACCACAACATCGTATTTCATCCCACAACCTCCAAAACAACCTCCGCATCATCAAAATGGTGTTTGATTCCTTTTATTTCCTGATATGTTTCGTGTCCCTTTCCCAGAATTGCCACTACATCACCCTTTTTGGCGTTGTTTATGGCAAACCTTATAGCCTCCCTTCTATCCGGTATTTTAAATGGTTTTTTGTGTTTTATGCCGGATGCAATGTCCTCTATTATCTTTTCGGGATCTTCAAACCTCGGGTTATCCGAAGTTAAAACTATTATATCCCCATACCTTTCAGCCACCTCACCCATTAAAGGCCTTTTTCCAACATCCCTATTCCCCCCCGCCCCGAAAACCACTATAAGGTTTTTTGCGAAGGGTCTTAACTCCTTTAAAACCTTTTCCATAGCATCAGGCGTATGGGCGTAATCAACAAAAACATGGAAATCCTTAGAATAAACCCTTTCCAACCTCCCTTTAACACCCTTGAAATCCTTTAAAACATCAAATATACAATCGTCGGAGGCACCCAGTATTCTTGCAACCGAATACGCCGCTGTTATGTTGTACGCATTGTATTCCCCTATCAACGGGGAATAAAAGGTTTTGCCGTTTATTTTGATGGTTAATCCGTTTATGTTATGTTCCGTAATTTCAAAGGAATATTCTCCGGTTTTGCCGTATGTTATGACTTTTGCTTTTGTTGAATTTATGAAGTGTTGGGAATAGGGGTCGTCGGCGTTTATCACGGCAAAAGAACTTTCATCCAACATCTTAAAAAGTTTTAACTTTGCGTTCAAATAGTTTTCCATAGTGCCGTGGTAGTCAAGGTGATCCCTCGTTAGGTTTGTAAATACGGCCACTTTAAACCTTAAACCATCAACCCTTCCCTGGTCTAAACCTATGGACGAAACTTCCATAACCGCATACCTTCCACCCGCCCTTTTCGCCCTTCCCAACAACCTATAAATGTAAAACCTTTCTGGTGTTGTTAGTTGTGAGGGTTTGATGGAAGTTAAATCGTCCCAAATAACCGTCCCTATTAACGCCGCAGGCCCCAAGCACTTTGAGAGTATTTTCCTCAGAATAAAAGATGTCGTGGTTTTGCCGTTTGTTCCGGTTATCCCAATAAGTTCCAAACCTTCAATCTCATAAATTCTTTTTGCCCATTCCTCCGCCACACCCCGGGGGTTTTCGGTTATTATCTTTTCAACATTTACATCAACATCAACCGGCGTTATTACCAGTTTCGCACCCTTTTTAACCGCTTCCTCAACATAAATGCTATTGTCAAAACTCCTACCCTTTAAAACCACAAAAATATCCCCCTCCTCAACCTCCTCAACAAAATGGGTTATATCCTTATACAAGTTGAAAATTCTAACGCCGAAGGGTTTTTTCCATTGTCTCACTATGTGCTTTATACAACCAC
>CAYRSH010000028.1:0-21346 GCA_964426895.1 uncultured bacterium | reverse complement strand
GGCTATATTCCAATCCCCAGCATAATCCACTATCCTTATCCATTGGAGATTACCCGTAGAGCTAAACTTCGCTATGAAACCGTCGGCGTCTATGAATAAACCTAAACAATAGTACAAAAATCCCGCCGCCAAAAATCCCCCATCACTTGTCGGTGATACATGCAATACCCTGGTATGCCTATTTGACCCCGAGCACCCCCATTGTCCCGAAAAATCCAAATGCTTACCCCATATAAAATTACCCGATGAGTTTAAACCCACAACAAAACCATACAACGGTGCATAACAACTCCCAGGACCAGCACCACCATCGTTGCACCAAGCACCACCTACAACTATATCACCACTGTTCAACCATTGGGTCTTATACATCCAGTCATCCCTTCCACCCGTATTCCCTATAACCTTTTGCCAATATGGTGTTATCAAAACATAGTCCTCATCACTGCCACTTATTGAATAGGATATAGTGAACATTCCAAGAACAGGTGTCGTCCCACCCCTGAAATCTATAGCCCACATCTGATCATAATTCGTGCCCCCGTATGTGCTTAATCCCGCCCAAGTTTGGGCTTTAAGCCCAAAAACCAAAAGGCTTAATAGCGCAAAAACCTTAAAGGCGTATCTCATACCCCTTTACCCCCGCTTTCCTTATTATATCCCCCAACTTCGCGGTATCTATTGGGTTTATGTACCTTATCATAAGCGTCTTCTTCAACTGGGAGTATGCTATAAACTTTATGTTTTCGGAAAAGTAGTTGTATATCTCCCTTTTCAGGTTATCAACACATTTGTTGCAGCTTGCAAAAGCCTCATCGTATATATTCACCATTATAACATCTTGGGGTCTTGAAACCCCATAGGGATTTGCCACTTGTGTTATTATTGCCATTATCATATCCCACCTCCTTAATTATTATTCTAAGGCTGAAAGGTTTTCCGTGTCAAGGTAAATAAAATGATATAAATGTAGTTAATTTTGGTTTCTATGTCCTCACAAAAAATTAAACGGCAATATAATACCCACCTTATGAAGGTGCATTCTTCGGTGAAAAAGAGGTGTGCGTACTGTAAGATTGTACGGAGACGAGGACGCGTTTATGTTATATGCTCGCGGAATCCAAAACACAAGCAAAGGCAAGGATAAGGGGGGAAAATGGCAAGGATAGCAGGGGTTGATATTCCAAGGGATAAGCCGGTGTGGATAGCCTTATCTTACATTTATGGGATAGGGCCGAGTTTGGCCATGAGGATTTTGGCCAAAACGGGTATTGATTACCGCAAAAGAACGAGGGAATTAACGGAAGAAGAGATTCAAAAGTTAAGGCAAGAGGTTGAAAACTACAAGGTTGAGGGTGCGTTAAGGTCCGAGATACAGAGAAACATCAAAAGGCTTATAGACATAAACTGTTATCGCGGTATAAGGCATAAGTTGGGGTTGCCCGTTAGGGGGCAGAGGACGAGGCACAACGCCCGGACGCGCAAGGGTCCGCGCGGAAACATATTTGCAAGGCTTAAAAAGAAACAACAACAATAAAAGGGGGTAGTTATGGCAACGAAGGGGAAAAAGAAGAAAGCGAAAAAGGCACCGGCGGAAGGCATAGTTCACATACAATCAACTTTTAACAATACGATTGTAACGGTTACGGATTTGCAGGGGAATGTTATAACCTGGGCATCCGGGGGTTCCGTTGGCTTTAAGGGTACGAGAAAAAGCACCCCATTTGCGGCATCAAAGGCGGCCGAAACCGCTTGTAAGCAGGCCAAGGCTTTGGGTATGCAGAGGGTAGAGATCAGGGTGAAGGGTGCCGGGCCGGGTCGTGAGGCGGCTATAAGGTCGGTTGCGGCATCCGGATTAGAGGTTATCGCGATAAAGGATGTTACACCTATACCCCATAACGGGGTAAGGCCACCAAAGAAGAGGGCGGTGTAATATGGCAAGGTATACGGGTCCGGTTTGCAGGCTTTGCAGGAGAACGGGCGAGAAGTTATACCTAAAAGGAGAGAAATGCTTTACAAATAAATGCCCCTTTGAAAGGAGACCTTATCCCCCGGGTCAGCACGGTCCTACGCAGAAAAGGGTAAAACTCTCAATATACGGTCAGCAGTTAAGGGAAAAGCAAAAGGTGAAGTGGATGTATGGAATGCTTGAAGCCCAGTTCAAGAGGTTCTTCCGCATAGCCCAGAACATGCCCGGAAACACCGGAGAGAACTTCTTATCCCTATTGGAGAGGAGGTTGGATAATGTTGTTTTCCGGGCGGGATTTGCAAAAAATAGGAGACAGGCGAGGCAGTTTGTAAGGCACGGACATATCAAGGTAAACGGCCAAAGGGTGGATATACCCTCTTACATCGTAAAGGTTGGGGATGTTATAGAAGTTTTTGATTACTTTAAGGATAACCCCGAGCTAAGGGGTGCTTTGCAAATGAATAGGCCGGTTCCTTCGTGGTTAAAGGTGGATAGGAATTCCCTTAAAGCCGAGGTTGTAAGACTCCCGCAAAGGGAAGATATAACGCATCCGATAAACGAGAGGCTTATAGTTGAGTTCTATTCAAGGTAAAAAAGGAGGGGAAAATGTTAAACGATATTTTGAAGAGCAGGGGTGTTTATTATGAGGAGGAGGATAATTACGGCAAATTTGAGATGGCCCCTTTACCTAAGGGGTTTGGTATAACTCTGGGAAATTCCATTAGAAGGACGGTTATGTTGTCCTCTTCCGGTGCCGCCGTAGTGGCCGCGAGGTTTGAGGGTATAAAACACGAATTTAGCGGTATCCCCGGAATAATAGAGGATGTACCCACAATTGTTTTAAACCTTAAAAAGTTGCGTTTTAGGGTCGGAAAGCCCTTTGAAAATGTCATACCTATAAAACTGAAATTCACGGGGGAACGGGAGGTTAAAGGTAAAGATCTGGATTTGCCTAAGGATATAGAGGTTGTTAACGGAGAACAGGTGATAGCGACATTATCCGATCAGAGTGCGGAACTCATAGGGGAAGTTTATTTGGCTTATGGTAGGGGGTACCTTTTAGAGGATGAAACCCGTGAGATATTGGAACAAACCCTCGGGGATAAGGAAGGAATTATATATATGGATGCCATATTCTCGCCTGTTGTGAAGGCAAACTTTTATACCGAAAACTTCCTATATGCGGGGAAACTTGACAAGGAAAAGTTGTTTGTAGAGATATGGACAGATGGTTCAAGAAAACCTTCGGAAGTTTTCTTTGAGGCCGTGGATATACTTATATCCCAATTTGAGGCCTTAAAGAATATCCTTGACAAACCCATAAAGCCGATTAGGGTGCTATTACCCAAAGAGGAATTGGAGTTCAAGAGGAGGAGATTACAAGACCCAATTGGGGCAATCCTTAGGAGCGAATTACCTTCAAAACTCGTAAAATCCTTAGAAAGGGCTGGAATAACCGTATTCGGAGAACTTTTAAAGTATAAGCCGGAGGATTTACGAGAGGAATTTGGTTTTTCCGAGGATGATGTTGTACTAATAGAAACCGCGGTTAGAAGGCTTGGCTTTGAAATGGGTAGGGATTATTGGAAGGAATTGGAGGAGTTGAAAGATGAGGCATAGGGATAAAAGGATAAAACTCGGAAGGGAAAGGGAGCATAGGAAGGCATTGTTGATGAACTTGGCAAGGGAAATGATAGACCACGGAGCCATAACGACTACAACGGTTAAGGCAAAGGCGGCAAAGTCTTTAATAGAGCGCCTTCTATCCTTAGCCAAAGAGGACACGGTACATAACCGCCGTAAGGCTTTTAAGGTTTTGGCTGATAGGAAGTATGTGAATAAACTCTTTATGGAAGTCGCCCCTAAGGTTAAAGGCGTGAGGTTTATAAGGTTGGGTTTTAGAAGGGGGGATGCCGCGGAGATATCCCGCTTAGAGTTTATAGAGTGAAAACCTTAGTCGTTGATTTCGGCGGGACAAGGGTTAAATGGGGTTTATTTGCCAATGAGGAGTTGGAAAAGAAGGGTTTGGTTAGGTCGGATTACTTGTATTCCGTAAGTGATTTTCGGGAGTTTTTGAAAAATTTTAAGTTTGATAGGCTTGTTTTGGGTTTTGCGGGAATGGTGGAAAACGGCATTGTAATACATGCCCCTAACCTTCCGAGGTGGGAGGGCCTGAACTTATATGAAGAGTTTAGGGAGTACTTTCCAATAGTTGAAAACGACGCAAACCTCTTTATACTCGGGGAATACCACTATGGTGCCGCCAAGGGGCATAAAATCGCAGTGGGTATAACCTTGGGCACGGGTGTGGGAGGGGGCGTGGTTATAGATGGGAAACTTTTAAGGGGTAAAAACGGATTCGCAGGAGAACTCGGACATATATGCATAGACATAAACGGACCCCCATGTAATTGCGGTTCTTTTGGTTGTGCCGAAAGTTTCTTGGGAGAGGTATATTTTGTAGAAAGGGCGAGGAGGGTGTTCATAAGGTCCGGCCAGAATCCGCCTACGGATATGAAGGTTCTTGAAGATAAGGCCAGAATGGGTTCAAGTTTGGCAAAAACCCTATGGGATGAATACGGGAGATACTTGGGGGTTCTCATATCCAATATAATTTCGGCGTTTGACCCCGGGGTTGTCGTTTTGGGTGGTGGAATATCAAATGCTTATGATTTGTTTGAAGAATCTATGAAAAGGGAAATACTTAGGAGGAAAGTCGCTTATAAGGTGGATGTTCCCGTTTTAAGGGCTAAACTTGAACATTCCGCGTTATACGGGGGGGTTTATTTGGCGAATCTGTTGTAAATTAAGGCAAAAATCAGCATTACAATATCCACGGTGGTAATAACCAAACGGGTTAAGATTGAAAATGCCGAAGATTGTATGTTATAACCCATTAAAGCCGATATTATCCCCTCCCTTACACCCAAACCCGCGGGTGTTAAAGGTAGAACATAAGAAGCAACAAAAGAAAAGGAAAATACGAATGCTATGTATCTATATCCGTAGTTTGAGGACAAACTTAGGGAAACAAAATATGCGGATAAACTTGAAAAAATCCAGTAAATTACGGAAATGAAAAGCGATATAAAAACGAATTTTGCGTTTTTGGGGGCATATGAGAGATTGGGATTAAACCTTTGGAGAAATTTTACAAAATATCCCCAGATTATCGTTATAAAGAGGAGGATTGAAAACGCGAGGCCTTGAATGAAGGGGTACTTGGGATATATAAACGAAAACATTGCGGCGGAAAGCATAAGAACAAGGTGTTCATAAAACATAGCGCTTAAAACTTTTCCGGCCGGATGGTTTAAACTTGATACCCTCCCCGCAAATTGCCAAACCTTTCCCGGTATATACCTACCTATGGATGAAACATACCAAGAAACCACACTTTCCTTAAATGTTATCGGTATTCCAAAGGAACGGGCGACAAAAAACCAAACCACGGGCAAAAATATATATGCAAACATCAAAGTAAAAAAAGAAATCAGCAGAAAAAATGGGTTAAAACTTATACCCTTAAACCCCCCTTTGAGAATCGGGTAAAGGGCAAACAGAAAACCCGCAATTGCTATTAAGAATTTTAGGAATTCACGGATTTTTATAATGCCGGGGGCGGGACTTGAACCCGCACGGGCGTTAAAGCCCAGCGGATTTTGAATCCGCCGCGTCTGCCATTCCGCCACCCCGGCATCAAGCGGATATTTTAAGGCTGAAACGGCTATATAATACCATACTTGCCCTTTATTCTATTGCTTATAGGTCCGGCAACGGTGATATATTTCATCGTAAGGGATGGTTTGGGGATTTCAATGGGGGATTCAGTAGCATACCTACAAATAGCGGAAAATATAAGGAATTCATTCTGTGTATGCGTTTATGCGGCTTGCGGAAAGAGGATTCCCATAGAACACTGGCCTTGGGGTTATCCCCTTTTTATATCGTTTTTAAATCCAAAAGTTGCAAATCCCATCTTGGCTTTTATAACAAATTTGGCAATACTAAAAATCCTTGAAAAAGGGAACTTAAAGGGTATAAAGGCATATATAGGCGTTTTGGTGATTAGTTTATCACCCGTTTATATCAATGTATTCACGCACTTGTGGAGTGAAGCCCTTTTTGTGCCGGTCTTACTACTTACCATATACTTCTGGATCAATGGGAGGTTGATACCCCTAACCCTTTTGATGGGAACAATGCCTATTATAAGGTACAGCGGCATATTCTCTTGGGTTATGGCGGAAAAACTAATAACTCTGATGCTATCAACACTGCCTTTTATATTTTGGAAGATCAGGAATACGCTTACAAACGCGTTGTCGTGGAGGGATATAGCATACCATCCACCAAACTCCGAACACTTGCGGATATTTTCCGAAACTTTATACGGATTTTTCGGCATAAATTGGCTTTGGCATCCGGAAAGTGTAAAATTAAAAATAGCGATATTCACCTTTGTTATGGTTTTTGCAATTTTGGTTTTAAGAAGGTTAAAAATTACGAAACCTTTAACCCTCCTCATATCATCCTATGGCCTCCTTTTAACGGTAAGCATAACATTTTACGACCATTCAACAATACCAAACCTTAGAATACTTTCACCCCTTTACTTCTTATCGTTTATCCTTATAATTTTGGCGGTTGGTCGTTTTAGGGGTTTTCTATTTTTCGCAATACTATCACCGATTGCATACGGATACATAAGGGATATTAGGCATTACAGGGTTGAGGGGTATAACTCTATAAGGTTTTCCGACCCGGAATTTGTGGAAAGGTTAAAGGGTTTAAGGGGTAGGTATGTTTATTCAAACGCCCCGGATTTTATATGGTATAAAACCGGAATCTATGCGGAATTTATCCCGAGGATTTACGAACCTCACAATGCGAGAAAAAATCCAAATTTTGATGAAGAAATTGAGGCTTTAAGGGATACATTGGACAAGAGAAATGGTTTTGTAGTTTGGATTAACGGTATCCATAGGGGATATTTACCCGATAAGGATTATATAGTCAAAAAACTCAACCTGAGGTTGGTTTTTGAAGGTGGAGATGGAAGTATATGGGTTTATACGGGTTTAGAATAACCGTTTATGCCGTATATAAAAGAATTGTGGGAAATCTCCCAAGGGAAAACGGTGGAAATAAATGAGGATGAAATCCGTGCGCTTGAAGAGAGGAATAAGGCCTTTTACAATACCGCAGAGAATAAAACCGTTTATGGGTATAACACGGGTTTGGGTCCCCTTGCGAATATAAGGTTATCAGAAAGGGACTTAAAGGAGTTTCAGGTTCTAACCGTTAGGAGTCATGCCGTTTCAACGGGGAAACCTTTACCGATACCAATTGTTAGGGCTGGGATGTTTGTTAGGTTAAGGCATTTACTCAACGGGAGTTCCGGGGTTAGGCCGGTTGTGGTTAAAAGACTGGCGGAATTTTTAAACATGGGCATAACACCGGAGGTTTATGAATTTGGTTCCGTTGGCGCAAGTGGGGATTTATCACCTCTCTCCCATATCGCCCTTGTCTTAATGGGTGAAGGGTGGGTTTATTTAAAAAACGGCAATAGGATTCCTTCAATAGTGGCCCACAGGATGTATAAACTTGAACCCTTAGAGTTTGAACCCCGTGAGGCTTTGGCTTTGATAAACGGGTATTCATTCTCGTTATCAAACCTCGGCTTGGCTTTGTATAAGATTGAAAGGATTTTTAACATTTCCGTAGAGGTGTTTGCTTTAAGTTGGAAAGCCATAAAGGGCAGGAAATCCCCGTTAAACCCCGATGCGGTTGGGATTATGGGTGATAAATACGCAAAAGATGTTTCTCAAAAGGTTTGGAAGTTAATAGAAAATGAAGGGGATGGTGAAAGGGTTCAAGACCCCTATTCTTTTAGGTGTTTTCCACAAATAGCCTCTCCCCTTTTGAGGGCTATAAAATCATCCGAGGGTTTGTTTTCAGAACTTTACAAAGGGTGTTCGGATAATCCCGTTTTTGTTAATGGGGATATATACTCAACGGGAAACTTTCACGGGCAGAGTATTTCTTTTGCATCCGATATGTTATCTTTGGCTTTAACGGCGTATATGGGGGCGATTGAGAGGAGGGTTTTCTTTATGTTAAGCGAAAAATCCGGATTACCCTTAATGCTTTCTGAAAATCCGGGGAAGGAATCGGGTTTAATGATGTTACAAACGGCATTGGCATCGCTTTTTGCAGAATGTAAGGTTTTATCAACGCCTTATTCTTACCAATCCATCCCCACTGGGAACGACCAGGAGGATTGGGTTCCTATGAGTTTCGGCGCAACTTTAAGGCTTTTAAAACTTTCGGATATTATGTTAAAGTTTGTATCGGCGGAATTCTTGTGTTCTTATAAGGCTTTGAAAATTTTGGGAAGGCGGGAAAAGATAACGGAAGAATTTGAGGAATATCTTCCACAGTATAGGAAAAATTTGTCTGTATATGAGGAGTGGAATTTAGCGGAAAGGTTTATAAGGGATAAGGCCATAGGGGAGGTTATAAGATAAACCCCTCAACCCTGTCAAACCTCAGAACTTCCCCTATTAAATCGTAGGCCTTCCTTAAAAGGTTTAACCTGTAATTCCTCTTTTCCTCATTCTCCACCATTACCGGAACATTTGAAAAGAATTCGTCAAGAACATCGTATAAGCCCATAAGATTTTCCATATATTCATTCCAAAGCGAAAAAACCCTTTCATTATCAAGGTTTTCCCATTTTGACGCCTTGGATAGGCTACTTTCTAATTGTGATAGGTAATCCTTTAATGCGTTTTCGTACCTTTCATATCCACCTTCATCCTTTAAAAACCTTGTGGGTTTTGATTCAAGGATATTTTTTACCCTTTTTGTAATCGTTATAAACCTTTCGGCATCCTTTCCCATAATTCTATTCTCCAAAACCTTCGCCTTTACGCATTCAAGGAATAGGTTTTCGCCCTTAAAGGTTAATTGGGTAAATTTCCCTTTAATGGGGTAATAGGGATAATTGAAAACCTTTTGTAGGTATTCTACGGATGTTGGTAGGAGTTCTTCCACTAAGGAAACCACCATATCCGTATGTTTGCCAAAGAATTTTAAGAATTCCTTTAAGGGTTTTCTTCCAAGGGTTATACCGTTGTTATCGTAAAGCAATAAGGTTATGAGTTTCCTCGCACTCATCCTTATACCGAGGGGATCCCTTGAAGATGTCCATTTATAACCCATATCCAACAATCCCCTTATTTGCACAATGTTATCCGCTAAGGCAACTATATGCCCTTCATAGGTTTTTGGAAACTCATTACCTTTTGGGAGATGGGAATCGTATATAGCCCTCGCCAAGCGTTCATTTCCGGTTATATCCTTGACATAATAATATCCTATTTTTCCTTCAAGTTTTGTAAATTCCTTCCCGTCTGCTATCATTGATGTTGCGGTATCAAAAAGGTAATGTTTTGCAACAAATATAAGGTTTTCGTTAACCTCAACATCCGGGAGGTTTTTAACGACCTCTAAAACCTTTTGGGTTTTGTCGTAAAGCGTCCCAACACCCTTCAACCACAGAATATTCCTTAAATTATCAACATACCAATCCAAGGGCCTCTTTAAATCCTCGTTCTTATAAAACAGGGCATCGTTTAATCTTGCCTTCAATACATTTTCAAAACCCTTAACCTGTCCGGATAAGTTCTTTGGATTGTTTGAAAATGCCACAAAACCTGCGTGTAATTTTCCGTTTTCAATGTGGGGAACATACCTCTGATGGGATACCATAGCAACCGTTATAACATCGGGATATAGGTTTTTCAAAAAGTTTTCATCAAATTTTCCATAAACCGCAAAACCCTTCTCAACAAGCCCGGTAATTTCATAAATTAAATTTTCAACATCAACATTGTACTTTTCAAAATCCCCTTCAATTATCGGAAAGAATTTTTCAATTTCTTCCTTTATCCTTTTTTTCCTCTTTTGAAAATCCGGAATAACGCCGTTCTCTTCTAATATTTTCTCGTAATCTTCCGCCTTATCAACTACTATACTTTTGTTTTCCGGAACCCTTGAAAGGTAGGTAATGTTTGATGAGGAAATATTCCCCAAACGAAAATTTAAAACCTCATCTTCAAGGAGGCACAAAACCCACCTTATAGGTCTTATAAATGTTATACCCGAATTATCCCACCTCATCCTTTTGGGCAAAGGCACGGAATTAATGTATTCCAAAATCAGGTTTCCAATAATATCCCCTACGAATTCCCCACCCCTTTTTACCTTAACCCCCACATATTCCTTATCCCCTTCCCTTATCGTATAAACATCTTCCAAATCCGCACCAATCCCTTTTAAAAAGGATAACAATGCCTTTGTAGGATTCCCCTTATCGTCATAAGCAACTTTTAAAGGGGGCCCCTTCCTTTCTATTAAAACCCCTTCGCTATAAGGGGAAACCTTTATAAGAGCCGCTAAACGCCTCGGAGTTGCAAAATGTTTTCCTCCCTCTACCTTAAAGTTCAATTCCTTTAACCTTTGAATCAAAAAGTTGTGAAGGAATTTTGCGGCACCCTCTTGAACGAATGCGGGGATTTCCTCACAACCTAATTCAATCAACAGGTTTTTCACGGATGGATATTCTAAGGTCGCCACAAATTAAACAGCGGTAAAATCCCCCACTTGAAAAGGCTTGATGTTTATACCATAAAGAATACTATAAAGCCCTTTTTCGGGGCCTTACTCGTTACAACGATGATATTGCTTTTGGATAGGGTTTTTGACCTTATGGACCTCATAATAAAAAAAGGGTTGCCCTTTGATATCGTATCGCAAGTGATGTTGTATTCTCTACCCTTTATCCTATCAATGACCATACCTATGTCGGTTTTTGTCGGTTGTCTTGTGGCCTTCGGCAGGATGGCTCAGGATTTGGAAATAATGGCTTTACAATCGTCTGGTATAAGCCTTAATCGTATAGCATTTCCGGTTTCCATAGTGGTAGCACTTTTAACGGTATTTATGTTTTGGTTCAACGATAGGGTTGTTCCCGAGAGTAATTATAGGTTGAAAAACTTACTTTTGGATATACTTGAAAAGAGGCCAACCGCCCAAATAAAACCGGGGACATTTTCGCAAATAGGAAACTTTTGGATATATGTGGGTAAAAAGGATGATAAAACGGGGGAAATATCGGATGTGGTCATACAGCAATTGGGAAGTGGGAATATGCAAACCATAGTGGCAAGTGATGGAATAATGTTCATAGACACTGCGAGAAACCTCAATTTTATCCTTCACAAAGGATACCTTCACGATTACGATGATAGGGAAAACATATATAAAAGGGTGAATTTTTCCGAATACAGGCTTCAAATTCCCTTAAACGACGAACTCATAAGGAAACAGAGGGAGTGGAGGTCGGATAGGGAGAAGAGTATAAAAATGCTTTTAACGGAGATAAGGCAATTAACCGACCAATTCATAAAAAGCGGGAAGAAGGATATGGGTTTAAAGAGGAGGATAAACACATTAAAGGTGGAGGTTCATAAAAAGTTTTCAATGCCCTTTGCGGCAATAATATTCGTTTTCTTGGCAATGTATATAGGTTTTGTTTTAAAGAGGGGTGGATATGGCCCGGCCTTTGGGGTATCCTTTTTCGTATTTGTAATCTATTATATATTCCTCATAAGCGGGGAGGATTTGGGTAAGAGGGGTATAATCCCACCCGAGGTGGGTATGTGGTGGGCAAATGCCTTTTATACGATTATAACCTTTACGACTTATAAACTCTGGGTAAATCAGTGATCAAACGGCAGATACAAAGTAATAGGGGAAATCGGATAGTTTTATCCCGAAGGTCTTGTTATCTCCCGTAATAACAAACGACTTTCCGCTTTCATCTTTAAGGCTAACCTGAAAACCCCTTTCATTCGCCGCCAAAAACAGTTCGGGAAATGAGTATTTTAAAAGTAGTTCATCACCACCCAGGGCAAAAAGGGATTTAAAATCCATATGGGTTAACGCGTTATAAAACCTCCCAGAAGATAAGAAAATTCTACGATGTGCCCTTGGGGATGAGCCTATTTCGGATACTTCAAAGGATAAACCTACGGAGAAAAAGTAATCCATAAAGGATTTTATGGTTTCAAACCTAACATCCAAACTATCCGCCAAATCCCTATAAACAAAGGGTTGCCCGTGGTTTTCCACCACAAAGTTTAAAAATCTCCTCAAAAATCCCTTTTCCCTAATATCGTAAAACTCGTTGATTATATGCAAAGCCCTGTAAATGCTTTCTATATGTGTGTGCAGATTTGGAAAACCCATTACATCCCTCCAAAAAACCATTTCCAACCTTTTTGAGATACCCTTATCCCTTATTCCCCTTAAAAACCCTTCAAAATCCCCCTCCCAAAACCTCTTTTCTAAATCCTTAAAAGATTCCCTTTTAAACCTCAAAATTCTAAGGTTCGCATTCTCTGTAAATACCGGGTATATCATCAGGATTGTGGTTTCATCCTCGGCAAATTCTTCAATTCCCTTATGGTCATTTAGTATATGTGCAGAATTTATCACTATTAGCCTCTTTTCCGATATGAAAGACATACGGGTATAGTAAAAGTTTAAAGCATCGTATAACATATCGGGCAGAACCTCAAATCTCTCCAAGTCAAAAAAGAATGCGGAAAATTTTCCATATACATCCGCCCATTTTTGGCAAAACCACATTATCCCGTTTCTATCAACCCTACCCGGGGGTATCCAAACTTTTAATATCCCTTTACCCTTTATTTCGGGAAACCAACCCTTACCCTCAAAACGGTTAACCCACCAAGGGTTATCCTCAAACAGGAGATCTATCAGGTGCATACTTTTTAAGGTAGTAGTCTATGGCTATTCTCAAACCTTCTTCCAAAGGTGTTGTGGGCTTCCATCCGAGTTTCAGCATTTTTTTATAGGAGAGTTTATACCTCCTATCATGCCCGGGTCTGTCTTTGACAAAGGATATAAGGCTCTCGGGTTTTCCCATCATTTTTAAGATTATTTTAACAAGTTCAATGTTTTCCAACTCATCTTCACTCCCTATGTGATAAATTTCAAACCTTTCCCCTTTCTCAAAAACATCCATTATTCCCCTTGCCACATCCTCGGCGTATATCCAAACCCTCCTTTGCTTTCCATCACCGTATACGGGTATTGGCGTGTTATTTACGGCGTTCCGTATTATGGTTGGAATAAATTTTTCATCGTGTTGCCTTGGCCCATAAGCGTTTGTAGGCCTAACGATAATTATAGGGGTTCCGTATGTGTTTATATAACTCTGGGCGAAATGTTCTTGTGAGGATTTTGCAGCAGCATATGGATTTCTGGGTTTTAAAGGGGCGTTTTCATCGGCCTCACCCGTCAATATCTCCCCGAGAACCTCATCGGTTGAAACCAAAACAAATAAACCATTCGTTCCCCAAACCCTACGGAAGGCATCTATTGTGCTGTAAAATCCCAAAATTTCAGACCTAACAAAATCCCAAGCGTCTTGAATGGATTTATCAACATGGGTTTCGGCCGCCAAGTGTATAACATAAGGGGAAAATTGGAGAACATCCATCATTAATTCGTAATCCTCTACGGAATCTATTATTGCCAAAACATCAAGGTCGGAATCTAAAAAATTCTCTATTTCCGCGGAGATGTCTTTAACCAATTCAAACTCAAAATTCCTAATCCTGTTCAAAACCTCTATATGTCCGTTTTTTAAAGCGATTTTTCCCCAAACCGTTTTCGTTTCGGGTTGTACTATCCTTATTTTGTGGTGTTTGAGGTATTCGGGGTTTGCCGCGTAGGTTAGGGCGTCTATTACGATAACCTTGTAATTCCTCTTTACCGCCTCATCCACAACCCAACTACCCAAAAAGCCCATACCACCCGTTATAACTATGGGTCCTTTCAAGGCTATTCCTCCAATATAACCCCTCTTCTCCTGCCAGACTTCGCCTTCTTAGGTGTTTCAGGATCGGCCGCAACTCTTTGAGGCATCGGGACAAACATCTGGGGCATACTCGGAACCACCTGCACGCGGAAAAGCCTTTCAAGGGTAAGGTCCCTAATCTTTGTAAGGGTTTCATCAAATAGGGCAAACGCCTCTTTCTTGTATTCTACCAGCGGATCCTTTTGTCCATAAGCGCGGAGATTTGTGCCCTCTTTTAGATGGTCTAACTTGTAAAGGTGATCCTTCCAGAGTTCGTCAAGGGTAGTCAATAAAACCACCCTTTCAATTTCCCTCATCTGCTCCTTTCCAAATTCCTCTTCCCGCCTGGAATACATATTTAAAATATGTTCAACCAACCTTTGCCTTAGTTCCTTTCTATCCCTTATCTCCTCAACAAATATAAAATCACCCAAGAAGATCAAACTTAACTTCTCTATAATCTTTTTCTTATCCCAGAAATCGGGATTTGGGGAGTTTGCGTATTTATCAATCACCTCATCCACCAACTCCTCTATAAACTCCCTTATAACATCCGAAATATCCTCACCGTCAATTATTCTATCTCTTAGGGTATATACAACCTTTCTTTGCCTGTTCAGAACCTCATCGTATTCAAGGAGCCTTTTTCTCATTTGAAAGTGCATGTATTCAACCCTCTTTTGGGCGTTTTCTATGGCCTTCGTAACCATTTTTGATTCCTGTGGCCATTTCTCCTTATGGCCAAATTTCTCCGCCATTTCTACGGCCTTATCCGCCCCGAACAGTCTCATAAGGTCATCCTCTAAGGACAGGAAAAACTTGGACATACCGGGATCACCCTGCCTACCGGCCCTTCCCCTCAATTGGTTGTCAATTCTACGGGAATCGTGCCTTTGGGCGCCCATCACATAAAGCCCATAATACTCCCAACTGAAAGGATCGTTTTCATCATAAGGGGGTATATATCCCCTTTTAACTATCTCTCTCCATGTGGGGATAGGGTCATCCTTCATTTCTTCCACAAGTTTCTTAACGAGTTCCTGATCGTATGGATCTAAAACACCCGGCCCGAGTTTTATATCCGTTCCCCTTCCAGCCATGTTCGTGGCTATCGTTACCGCACCTTTCTGCCCGGCAAGGGCCACAATCTGGGCCTCCCTCTCGTGGTGTTTGGCGTTTAAAACCTGATGGGGTATTTTTCTCATCCTCAGATACCTTGACAACAATTCGGATTCCTCTATGGATGTTGTACCCACAAGGATTGGCCTTCCAAGTTTATGCCAAACCTCTATTTCCCTAACCATAGCCAGATATTTGTCCTTCTTCGTCCTATATATTATATCGGGTTTATCAACCCTTCTAACAGGTTTATTCGTTGGGATACTTATAACATCAAGTTTGTATATCTCCCAGAATTCTTGCGCTTCCGTGGAAGCGGTTCCAGTCATGCCGGCGAGTTTCTCATACATCCTGAAATAGTTCTGCAATGTTATGGTTGCGAATGTCTGGGTTTCCTGTTGTATTGGTACCCCTTCCTTTGCCTCAACCGCCTCGTGAAGCCCGTCCGACCACCTCCTACCGGGCATTAACCTGCCGGTTTTTTCATCAACTATTATAACCTTCCCGTCCATAACCACATAATCCACCTCTTTTTCAAACAGGGTATAGGCTTTTATGAGTTGCTGAATAGCGTGTATTTTCTCGGTTTTATCCTGAAATTCCTGATATATCTTTTCCTTTAAGGCGAACTTCTCCTTTGGCGGTATTCTCGGATCTATATCTATAAGGTGTATTTCACTCGCTATATCGGGTATCTTAAAGAGGTCTGGGTAAAACCTATGTATAAACTCCCTACCCTTCTCGGTAATATCAACGGAATGATATTTTTCATCAACAACATAATAAAGTTCGGCATCCCAAAGTCTTATCTTCTTATCCTTTAAACCCTCGGATTCCATTTTATCAACGGCCGACATAAGACCCGGTTCTTGTAAGATCTTGAAAAGCCTACGGTTCTTAGGGGCTCCCCGCTTAACCTGTAATAACCTCCTTGCCGCCTCTTTGGTTTTTCCTTCTCTGAGAAGTCTTTCAGCCTCGTCAAGGAAGTGCGCTATGAGTTTTTGCTGTTCTTTATACATCTTTTCAACTATGGGCTTCATCTCCCTGAACCTTTCAACATTTGAGTGTTGAGCGGGACCGGATATTATCAAAGGTGTCCTCGCCTCATCTATTAAAATAGAATCAACCTCATCAATTATGGCATAATAATGTCCCCTTTGAACCTTCTCTTCCTTGGAATAAACCATATGATCCCTTAAATAATCAAACCCGAACTCGTTGGCCGTGCCGTATGTTATATCGGCGTTATAGGCTTTTTTCCTTTCCTCCGTAGGCATTAGGGATTGTATTACGCCCACGGATAACCCCAACATATCGTACAAAGGGCCCATCCATTCCTTATCCCTTCTGGCAAGGTAATCATTTACAGTAGCTATATGGACACCCGTTCCCTTTATTCTACCCATCAATCCATGCAGGTATAAGGGTAGGGTTGCCACTAAGGTTTTACCCTCACCTGTGGCCATTTCGGCAATTTTACCCTCAAACAGGACTATTCCACCCAAAAGTTGCACATCGTAGTATATCATATCCCATGTGTAAGGGATGCCCGTAACCGTCCAGGATTTACCTATGAGTAATTTTGTAGCATATTTTGCAACCGCAAAGGCTTCGGGTAATAATTCTTCAGGTTTTGCCCCCTGTCTTAATGCGGTTTCAAAATACTCCGTCCTCTTTAAAATATCCTCGGGAGTTAAATTCAACTTTTCATAAATTTCGTTTATTTTTTGAACAATTTTCCACCTCTTCCTTACCTCCCTTTGGTTCCTCGTCCCTATAACAAACTTAAAAATTTTCTCAACCACGATTTGAGAATTATAAGGCTGAAAAATTTTAACCCTTCACCTTGGAACAACCCTTATTCTCACCTCGGGGCGTCTTACGGTTCTTACCTCAAATTTTGGTTTAAGTTTAACAGCTACTATTTTGACATACACAACTTCGGTAATTATCCTATTTCCTCGTTTAAACAGGTAAAACTCTTGTCCGTTCAAAAACCTTTGAAGGTTATCCTGGTCCCTTATGAAATAATAATTCACATCATACGAGATAGTTCCTTTTCACCCACTCCTATGAATAACTACGGGTTGGAGCGAAAAGGCTCATTTGAGAACCGAGTTTTAATTTATGCTTATATCGTATCCCATTGTAAGGTTATATCGTTTTCCTCTTTTTGGGGATATTTCAATACCGCCAACTCACTTATGTCTTTACCCTTTATAGCCTCGGCGAAAACAACAAGGGTATCACCTCACCACCGGAAATATTATCAGAGATTAATAAAAACATAAAATTGGGGTGAGGAAGTGAGGCGACGAAATCCTCGGGCGATTGGAACCGCTCGGCTCAACCCCTTGCGGGGCTTACACCTGCGGCCCATCAACGGGGTAGTCTCCCCCGGCCCTTACCCCGGAGTCCGAAGACTCCGGATGGGGCGCCTTATCTTGGGGCCCGCTTCCCGCTTAGATGCTTTCAGCGGTTATCGGTTAGGCACATGGCTACCCGGCTTCTGCCGCTGGCGCGACAGCCGGTACACCAGAGGTGCCCCCAACCCAGGTCCTCTCGTACTGTGGGCAGACCCCCTCAAGCGCCCTCCGCCCGCGGCGGATAGGGACCGACCTGTCTTACGACGGTCTGAACCCAGCTCACGTAGCCCTTTAATGGGCGAACAGACCAACCCTTGGGAGCTTGTTCACCCCCAGGATGGGCTGAGCCGACATCGAGGTGCCGAACCGGGCCGTCGAAGTGGACTCTCGGGCCCGACTAGCCTGTTATCCCCGGGGTACCCTTTATCCGCTGAGCGACGGCCCTTCCACACGGGACCGCCTGATCACTAGGCCCGGCTTTCGCCCCTGCTCGGCCTGTCGGCCTCGCAGTCAGGCCCCCTTATGCCCTTGCACTCATCGGGCGGTACCGTCCGCCCTGAGGGGACCTTATGGGCTCCTCCGTTACCTTTTAGGAGGACGCCGCCCCAGCGAGACTGCCCACCTAGCGCTGTCCCCCACCCCGATTCAGGGGTGTAGGTTAGAACCCCGACAGGACAAGGGTGGTATCTCACTGGCGGCTCCACCGGAGCTGGCGCCCCGGCTTCACAGCCTCCCACCTATTCTGCACATGCCCTGCCAGAGTCCAACGCCAGGCTGCAGTAAGGGTCCACGGGGTCTTTCTGTCCCGCCGCGGGTAGCCAGCATCTTCACTGGCACTGAAACTTCGCCGGGCCCCCCCCTGAGACAGTGGCCCAGTCGTTACGCCATTCATGCGGGTCGGAACTTACCCGACAAGGAACTTCGCTCACCTTTCTCCACGGTTTTCACCGTGGGGTGGGCCATATCTTCAGCCTGACCCACGGCCCGTTTCCGGGAAGCGCTTAATTATCTCCCTTTTTATTTCCATCAAGGATTCCCTTTCCTCCGTATTCATTTGAAGTGCTATATCTATAATTTCCAGTAATCCCTCCGGCGTGAGATGTTTTCCCTCTTCCATCTTATGGATTATCCTCCTGAACTTTATGAAATCCACATTTTTCTTGGTTTTTAGGGGATGTTTCGTAAAGAAATCGCAGATTTCCTTTAAACACGACAGTTTCCTAATCCTTAAAGCCCATCTATCGCCGTGGTTCTTCCTAACAACCCCGCATCTAAAAAACCTTTTTAGGGCGTATAAGATTTGGATATCCCGATTGTGTTGGACGATTATAAATTCGGGTATTACCTGATATCCGAGCGAGGTTTTGGGATTTCTTACTACGGACACATGGAAACAACCCTCACCATCCGTAAATCCCACAACCCAATCGGGCGATAAATCCATACCCTTACCTCCTTCTTATGGCTTCCCGGGGGTCAGGCTGCCCGGCGTACGGCCTCTGAGGATCCCTTCCAGCCTTACAGCCGAAAGGTTTCCTGCGGGTTGCCCAATCCCAACCATTTTTACGTCAGCCCCAAAGGGCTGAAAACGTAGGTTGGGCTCTAAGGGCTTTCCCGCATATAGCCGGGTTCAGGCAGCGTTTCGCTACCTTAGGACCGTTAGGGTTACGGCCGTCGTTTACCGGGGCTTCAGCGGGGAGCTCATCACCCCCCGCCTTAACCTTCCGGCACCGGACAGGCGTCGGCCCCTATACATCCCCTTACGGGTTGTGCAGGGACCTGTGTTTTTGGTAAACAGTCGCCAGGCCCTATTCTCTGCGACCCGTTCGGGCTCAGCCCGCGAAGGAGCCTCACCCTACTAGGGCCCCCCTTCTCCCGAAGTTACGGGGGCAACTTGCCGAGTTCCTTAGGGGGGGTTATCCCGCGCGCCTTGGCACATTTATGCCCGCCCACCTGTGTCGGTTTGCGGTACGGTCACCGGCGCTTCAACGCCCGCGAGGTTATTTCTCGTCGGTGTGCTCCGGGCCCTTCCCCGGGGTTTCCCCCGAGTTCCTTACTCCCCCTCAGGCTCGGGGCCGGGATTTGCCTCGGCCCGTCATCGCCCTAGAGGTTTGGAGGGGCTAAGCCACCAGCCCCCGGGCCCTTCGCTCCCGCGTCGCCCCTCGGGCTCCACGCCGGTGGCGGGGGAATATTAACCCCACTTCCCATCGGCTACGCCTTTCGGCCTCACCTTAGGGTACCGGCTAACCCACCGCGGACGAACCTGCCGGTGGAAACCTTGGGCTTACGGCGGGAGGGATTCTCACCCTCCTTATCGCTACTAATGCCCGGATTCTCACTTCCCAGGCCAACGCCTGGGAACGCTCCCCTACCGCCGCCGGTGGTAAAAACCACCGACGACCCACGGCTTCGGCGGCCGGCTTGATCCCCGTTAAATTTTCGGCGCGGAGACGCTCGGCTGGTGAGCTATTACGCACTCTTTAAATGATGGCTGCTTCTAAGCCAACATCCCAGCTGTCTTAGCGTCCCCACCTCCTTTACAACTTAGCCGGCACTTTGGGGCCTTAGCCGGTGGTCTGGGTTGTTCCCCTCTCGGACATGGAGCTTATCCCCCATGCCCTCACTCCCGGGCTGTCGGGGGTAAAACCCCCTACCCTACGGGTATTCGGAGTTTGTCGGGGTTCGGTTGACCCTAGCCCCAACAGTGCTCTACCCCCCGTAGGGACCGCCCGAGGCTGCACCTAGATGCATTTCGGGGAGAACCAGCTATCACCGGGTTCGATTAGCTTTTCACTCCTACCCACAGGTCATCCGAGGGCTTTTCACCGCCCACCGGTTCGGGCCTCCAGCGGGTGTTACCCCGCCTTCACCCTGCCCATGGGTAGCTCACCCGGCTTCGGGTCTGCCGCCACCGACTAATCGCCCTATTCGGACTCGGTTTCCCTACGGCTCCCCCCACGGCTCCTCACCGCAGGGTTAGCCTCGCCGGTGACGGCAAGTCCCGGGCTCATTTTGCAAAAGGCACCCCGTCACCCGCCAAAGGCGGGCTCCGAGCTGTTGTAGGCCACAGGTTTCAGGTTCTATTTCACCCCCCTTCCCGGGGTGCTTTTCAGCTTTCCCTCACGGTACTCGTGCACTATCGGTCAGGGGGTAGTATTTAGCCTTAGGCGGTGGTCCGCCCAGATTCCCGCAGGGTTCCACGTGCCCCGCGGTACTCGGGGTCGTAGCCCCGGGAGACCGCTCCCTTTCGCCTACGGGGCTCTCACCCTCTATGGCGCCGGTATTCCACCGGCTTCGGCTAGAAAGCGGTTTTGTAACTCCCTGAGGGGTCCGGGGCCCCCTCCGGCTACGCCCCACTACCCCACTCCTACCAATGCCCCCGGGCTTTAACGGTAGGAGTGGTTTAGGCTCCTCCCCTTTCGCTCGCCGCTACTCAGGGAATCGATGTCTCTTTCTTTTCCTCCGGGTACTGAGATGTTTCACTTCCCCGGGTTCGCCTCACATGGGTACTCGGGCAAAGCCCTTCCCCATGTGATGACCCACCTCAACGGTGGGCCGGGTTTCCCCATTCGGGCATCCCGGGATCACAGGCTTTATGCGCCTCCCCCGGGCTTTTCGCAGCTTAACACGCCCTTCATCGCCTCCCCCTGCCGAGCCATCCACCTGTGGCCCTTAGTAATTTCGTCGCCTCACTTCCCCACCCCGTTATTCTCGCCTATCATTCAAACCTTTCAATTATGCCTTTCGGGTAGGGGTTTGTCAAGTAATCCCCACCCAAGCAATCAATTATGCCTAAGTTAAGGATGAATGTCAAGTAAGGGGGTGGGGGCTTGGTTAATTACCTAACGACAACCTTTACAACCTTCCCGTCTTCACCCTTAAAGAAATAAACACCCTTCTTTAAAGGAGGTAGTTTCCCGCTTAACTTACCTTCAA
>CAYRSH010000027.1:19141-21606 GCA_964426895.1 uncultured bacterium | reverse complement strand
TACCATAGACTCGTAAACCCTCCTGTTTCAACCCCTTATAGGTAGGCTAATAACCTGAAAAGAGGGGATGGCGATATATTTCTGTTTCATAGTTTCAACCCCTTATAGGTAGGCTAATAACAGGAAGGGAATGTCCCCATTCACTTGGAAAATTGATGGTTTCAACCCCTTATAGGTAGGCTAATAACACACATTCAGAAATCCTCCTCTCGTGCTGCCCTCTTTTTTGTTTCAACCCCTTATAGGTAGGCTAATAACCCTTGGGTGGCACTCCGTCAGACTCGCCTATCATTATTACAGTTTCCGGGTATTATAAGGGTGAAAAACTTGTTGTCAAGTGTTCGGGAATCTCCAATAGTGTAAAAACCCCCGGGGGTTGCCGAACGGTTTGTATATGGCTTTATTATTGAGAAAATGCATTTATAACGCAAAAATAATGCCTTAAAGAAAACGCAAACGGTCTTTTCAAATGGGAGGTTGCCGAACGGTGTATAAAGTCAATTACAAAGCCGTAAAACGAATTTAAAACGCAAATAAAATAATACTTATTAAAACGCAAACAACCACACACTTGAAACGATGTAAAACTGCTAATTACTTAACTTACAAAAACGACAAATTTTTCGCCTCAACTTATCCCCGTGGTTATTGGATTTTCAAAGAAATATAAGCCATCATTGCCATTTACCGAAAACCAAAAATTGCTTACAAAATTTCCCAACTAATAACCGCAAACCTATCGTAAAATTTTGTCCCTTCTGGAAACCTATCAAAGTGCTTAGGGTCGGTTTCAATTATCAGGTATCCCCCTTTTTTTAAAACGCTTTTAGCACATTCCAAAATCCTTTTGGTTATCTCAAAGCCCGTTTTACCACCAATAAGCGCGATTTTCGGTTCAAACAATACCCTTTTATCGTATTTACCCAAAAGGTTCTCCGGTATATAAGGGGGATTTGAAACTATAACATCAAACCTACCCTTGAAGCAGGATAAAAGGTCGCATGCCAATATATGCACATCAACCCCGAACCTTTTGGCGTTCAACTTAGCAACCTTTAAAGCATCCAACGATTTATCCGTTAAAAAAACCCTTAAATCCGACCTTAAAATCTTTAATGTTATCCCTATTATTCCACTACCCGCACATAAATCCAAAACCCAAGCATTCTTCGGAGCCAATTCTTTGGCTATATCAATTATCCCTTCCGTATCAGACCTCGGTATTAAAACCCTTTCATCAACATAAAATTCAAAGCCGTAAAAGTTCGCCTTCTTCAATATATACTGATACGGATAACCCTTTGGGTAATCCAATAAAACATCAAAAACTTCCCCCAACCGTTTAACATCAAGATCCCCTATTAAAGCCCTTGCCTTCGGTATCTTTAATATTCCCGATAATATTTCAACCCATTCCCATTGGGAATAGCCAAAACATTCATTTATACCGCGCATGAACCGAATGTAAATGCATAGATTTCCGTACCTCTTCCAAAAATTTCAAGCGTATAAATCCCCCATTCCTCAGTTTTTATTATGTTATACATCCTGTAATCCTTGGGCAATAAACCCGTTTTCCCGTCCAAAACCCTTATATCCGAACCCCTCATATTTTCCGGAATGAGCCTCCCGTTTATCCTCACCTCAACAAATTCATCCCCAAACATAACGGCGTTTAACTCGTTTCCCTTAAAGTTTAAAACGAGTTTCCCATCTATAAATATTAATCTTTCGCTTTCAACGATAAATTCCCCTATTAAAGAAATAATCCCATCGCCTTGTACAATTGGATGGTTGTATGCCGTCCTAATATCCGGGAGTATTTTACCCGCAAATCTCCCCCTGAAATACCCGCAATATATTTCCGGAGTTCTCGGATAACAAACCCTATTTAAATCGTCCTCTGGCCTTAAAGGTTTTATAGGTTCTGGTAGTTCAACGGAAGGGTTTAAATCCCTCAAAAACCTTTGTATTTGCACTTCGGTTTCCGTATATGCCCCTTCCCCTATGTGGTCATAAACTATATAACCATCCTTGTCAATTAAGTACTTCCTCGGCCAATACATGTTTGCATAAGCATCCCATATTTTGTATTCGTTATCAACGGCTACGGGCCAATTTATTCCAAACCTTTTTAACTCCCTCTTAACAAAATCCATATCCTTTGACCTTTCAAACTCCGGAGTGTGTATTCCAACTATGAGTAAACCTTTGTCCTTATACCTATTCCACCACTCCTTTAAATAGGGAAATGTCCTTATACAATTAACGCATGTTAATTCAAAGAAATCCACCAAAACAACCTTTTTACCTTTTAATTCTTTTAGTTTCACCTCACTGTTTACCCACCCGGTTGCCCCATTTAATTCAGGTGCCCTAACCTTCACCATAAGATATTATACAGCAAAACCTTTCATTTTGCAAAGAAGTACCATAATAAACCTATGGCCGCGGCGAGTATGAGC
>CAYRSH010000027.1:2259-19041 GCA_964426895.1 uncultured bacterium | reverse complement strand
CTTTCATTTTGCAAAGAAGTACCATAATAAACCTATGGCCGCGGCGAGTATGAGCAATCCCAAAACCGCTAAGGTTATAAACAATTTCCAAGGGAATCCCTTGTCTTCTAATTCAAATTCCTCTTCCTCCGGCAATTCTATAAACTGGGTTATCCT
The DNA here is from genome assembly GCA_964426895.1 of uncultured bacterium. Classification (GTDB taxonomy): domain Bacteria; phylum Hydrothermota; class Hydrothermia; order LBFQ01; family LBFQ01; genus Caldipriscus. The sequence continues at coordinate 18,885 of CAYRSH010000027.1, read as the reverse complement.
TTTTGGTTTTTCCCCTCCGTTTTTTTCCTCCTCAACTTCTTCAACCAATGGAACGGATATACTCGTTTTCTTTTTAACGCTGTATTCTAATCCTCCCGCTTCCGGTAAAGATAACAATGCCTCTGCAAATTCCCTTGCGCTTTGAAATCTCTGGGATGGGAGTTTTGAAAGGGCTTTTTGTAAAACCCCATCCAAGGCTTCACTTATACCCGTAGGAGGTACCGGGTCTCTAAGTATTTTATACTGCAATTCATATACATCCTTGGCATCTCCAAAGGGGGTTTTCCCCGTTATCATTTCGTAAAGGACAACACCAACCGAGTACAAATCCGACCTCTTATCCGCCCTTCCCCTAAACTGTTCCGGTGCCATATATTCGGGTGTTCCCGCCGCAACTTTTGTCTTGGTTATCCTCTTGGCCTCGGCCAATATGGCTATTCCGAAATCCAAAAGGAACGCTTTACCATCCCTGTTTATCATTATATTTGCCGGCTTAATATCTCTATGCACCAAACCCTTTTCATGGGCGTACTCCAAGGCGGATAAAACTTGAAGGATTATGTTTATGGCATCCCTTATGGGTAATTTTTTAACCGATTGTAAAATTTTTTCAAGGGTTTCCCCATCAACATATTGCATAACCAAGTATAAAAACCCCTCCTCATCCCCAAAATCAAAAATCTTTACTATGTTTGGATGGTCTAACTTTGAAGCGGTTTCCGCCTCTTGGAAAAACCTCTCAACCAGTTCCTTATTCTCCGAAAAGGAGGGTAATAATACCTTTATGGCTACGGGCTTTTTTAGATATACATGTTCCCCTTTATAAACCGTGGCCATACCGCCCGTTCCTATTTTTTCAAGGATTTTGTATTTTCCACCTATGGTTTTACCTACAAGGTTCATACCAACCTCCTCAAAGTTAAAGTTTGAAACCTTGCGAGAAGCGTGGAATAAAATGGGGCATCAATTATTTCAACGGCAACCGCCGTAAGATTATCTTCCCCTCCCCTTTCATTCGCCTCATCCCTAAGATTCTCCAAAAGGGGCTTTGGTTCGTATTTACTTATAAATTCCAGAAGTTCCTTATATGTAAAGTAAGAATAAAGCCCATCGGATGCCAAAAGGAATTTGTCCCCCTTTGCTATATACCCCTCGTACATATGCGGTTTAACTATGGGTCTTGAACCGAGTGCCCTAACGAGTACATTCCTGCTGGGATGGTTTAAGGCCTCGTCTGGTCTTAATGCCCCTTGCCTCACCAAAAGTTGAGCCTTAGTATCGTCATCCGTTAATAGGTAAAGGTGTCCCCATCTAACGAGGTATGCCCTCGTATCACCCACATGGGCTATATACCACTTAGAATCTTTTAAGAACAGGGCGGTTAATGTAGTCATGGCACCTTTTAAATCCAAAGATGAGGATGTTCTCTGAAATACGGCCATAGATGTGTTTATAAAGGCCTTTCTCAAAGCCTCCTTAGGGTTTTTTTCAATTGTTAATAGGTTTTGAAGTTCTGTATCCAAAACTTCAAGGGCATAGTTTGAAGCAAAATCTCCGGCTTTCCTACTACCCAAACCATCGGCGATGGCAAATAACCCAGTAAATGGATTTATTACATACGCGTCTTCGTTGCGTGTTCTTACCTTGCCTAAATCCGTAATTCCATAAAACCGTCCGCGCACTTTTTATGCCGTTTGCCACTCCTTAATGGCTTTCTCAAACAGGCTTTCGTATCTCTTTAAGAATGCGAATACCAATCCGAGAACGGCCTTTTCGCGTTTAAGGACTATATGTATATAAAACGGAGTATCCCCTATTGCCTTGGATATGAATATATACTTTGGTGTAAATGCAAAGATTTCTACCTTCTCATCCTTTTCCCCTATGGTTTCCATAGCCCTCTTTTGCGCCCTCAGGAGTTCTACGCTATACGCCGCCGTTATGGATATTTCAAAGTTTAGATCCGACTTCTGTTCTGCTATGGTTAGACCCTCTTCCTTATCCACCAAAGCCCCGGCCAAAAAACCGGGTATTTCCGATGCCATCTGTGTCAATATTTCCGTCAGCCTTTCCATATCTATACCTCCTTTTTTTCCGTTAAGTTTAAAATTCCATCTTCAAGCCTATAAACCGTTGTGAAAAACGGTAAAAGCCTCTCATCATGCGTTGCTATTATAAAAGTCTTACCCGTATAAGACAAATTGCTCATAACGCTTATAAGGTTTATGGCATTTTTTTTATCAAGTTCGGCGGTGGGTTCATCGCAAACAAATATTTCGGCATCCATGGCCAAAGCCCTCGCAACCGCCACCCTCTGTCTTTCACCTCCCGACAGCAACTGGATATTTTTGTGCATTTTGGATTTATCTATTTCTAAGATTTCTAAGACATCTTCCGCCCTCTTTTTGGCCCTTTTGGGCGAATATCCCTTTAAGAGAAGGGAAAAATAAACATTTTCAAAGGCTGTCATCTCGGGCATTAAATTGTGCGATTGGAATATTATGCCGATATACCTCCTCCTGAAAAGGGCCAACTCGTTATCCGTAAATTTTTTTGGGGATATTTCGTTTTCAAGTATTTCAACAAACCCTTCATCCGCAAAATCCAAAGTTGAAATTATGTTTAGAAGGGTGGATTTTCCGGAACCGGAAGGCCCAAATATTCCTACAACCTCTCCCGGTGTAACCCTGAGATTTACACCTTTTAAAACTTCAACCGTAGTTTCCCCAAATTTATACGATTTTTTTACATCCTTCAATTTTATAATCGGTAATAACAACCGTCCATTATATACCGGAAAAAGAAATAAATGGTTTTGTTTATTCAAGCCTTTCCCCTTCTCCCCTAACCGGTGATTTGAATTTTATATAAGAGATTTCCGCATCGGTTTCCATACCCTTTGCAAAGAGTATTCTATCCTTTTGTTTAATCCTTACCGAATCATCCGTCCAGATAAGCCTCCTTTTGGCATCCCAATGTAAGGATTTTGTCCATAATTCCGTGCTATCCGACGATACGAGATGAACCCTCCCATAGGCCACCATATCCCCCGTTGCTTGATAATACTTCCCGCTATCCGCCGTTAAAACGGATGAGGGTTTATTACCCGAAAAGAATGTTATCCTTACACCAAACCCCACGAGGGAATCCCCCCTTTCAACAACTTTTTGGGACTTCATAACCCACATTTTTGTCCCCTCCTTGGTTGATATTACCTCAACGCTATCGGCACCCGGTTGAACATTCCCCGATTTAACCTCTTCCTTACCCCCACATGATAAAAATAAAACTAAAAAGAGAATCTTTCGCATTCTAAAAATTTTAAGGTCGCTGATATTACCCCACTAGGGGTGGGACGGGTGATTATCTAACGACAACCTTAATCACTTTCCCATCCTTGTCTTTTAAGAAATAAACACCCTCCTTTTAACTTACCCTCAAATACCTTGCGACCGCTTATGTCGTATAAGTTCTCGAAGAAATCAAAGGATGCCCTTGTGAGTTATTAGTATCATATTGTTGGGTATTGGGACATCCACATACGACATACCCGTCGGGGTCACAATAGCAAAAGGGACGACCTATTGAACACCTTATAGCGCAAGAAGTTAAAGGGCATCTTATTGAGCAACTTCCAGAGCACGAAACTCATTTTCCAAGACCCTTATGGGCGAAAGGAGGTTAAACCCATAACCTATACCCCGTTATTCTCACCTGTCATTATATTCAATTATTCCTTCTGGGTAGGGATTTGTCAAGTATAATGTTTCACCGGTTTCAATGGTTTCAAAGGTTTCACAATACCCCATAAATTCTTACATCCGTAGAATATCCACCTAAGGGTATGAAAAGGTATTATTCCTATCTCCTAATGCTGCTTCCCACCCTTGCCATGGGTGGGGAATTGAAGTTTAGCGGGCTGGTGTTCGGGGACTACTACCACTTCACATCCGCGGAAGACAGCACGATAGAAAACCAGAATGGCTTCTGGATAAGGCGGATATATCTAACATTTGACAGCGATATATCCGAGGAATTCTCCGCGAGGGTAAGGTTTGAGATGAACACGCCTTATGGATTTGAGAAGGCCGGGGAATTAATACCCTTTGTAAAAGACGCATACTTAAACTACAAAATAAGCGGACAATCTATAATGTTTGGGATAATATCATCTCCGACATTTGAACTAATAGAAGAGGAATGGGGAAAGAGGTATTTGGAGAAGACACCCGATGACCTTTACAAGATAGGTTCATCAAGGGAATTTGGGATAGGGGCAAAGGGTGGATATGGAATATTCAAGTACTATGCCGTAGTGGGGAATGGAGAAGGTGAAAAGTCCGAATATAACAGGAACAAGAAGGGGATGCTGAGTTTAGCGATAGAACCGATGGAAGGATTAACCTTTGAGGTATATGGAGACTGGTGGGACAGGCTCGGGGAAAAGGACAAAAGGACGGGGCATGTATTTTTAGCATACAAGAATGAGTATATGGGTTTTGGTGCATCTTACACGCAACAGCAAACACAGGGTGGGCATTCAAATCCCGACAAGTGGAGCAATTTAAGGATAGCGAGTGTTTATTTAAGGGTGAAGTTCATGGGGAATTTTGGGGTTGTATTGAGGTATGACAGGAGTTTTGACAAGAATGGCAATGTATTAAGCCAGAGTTATGTTTATTTCCCTTCCGATACGAGTTTCCATTTCATCCTTGCCGCGTTTGAATTCTCCCCGGTTAAGAATGTCTTCCTATCACCCAATGTTGAGGTTGTAAAGAGCGACGATTCTAACCTCAAACCCACGGTAATTTCAAGATTTACAGTTTTTTATAAATTTTAAGGGAGGACCATGAAAAGGTTTATTTTGCCGCTTTTCTTAGTATTAGCCTGTTCCCCCGGAAGTAGAGGGAGCAAAATAGTAAAGGTGGATGGTTCATCCACAGTATATCCCATAACCGAGGCCGTGGCCGACGAATTCCAAAAGGATAATCCGGATATAAAGGTAACCGTGGGAATATCGGGAACCGGTGGGGGGTTTAAAAAGTTCTGTCGGGGAGAAACCGACATAAGCAATGCTTCAAGGCCGATAAAGGAGACGGAAATGGAGACATGTAAAAAGAACGGTATAGAGTTCATAGAGTTACCCATTGGTTATGACGCCTTAACCGTTGTGGTCAATCCCCAAAACGATTGGGTGGATTACCTTACGGTTGAAGAATTGAAAAAGATATGGGAACCGGAGGCCCAGGGAAAGATAACGAAATGGAACCAGATAAGGGAAAATTGGCCGGATGCCCCCTTAAACCTTTTCGGTGCCGGCGTTGATTCCGGAACATTTGACTATTTTACTGAGGCGATAGTGGGTAAGGAAGGTGCAAGTAGGGGTGATTACACATCTTCCGAGGATGATAATGTTTTGGTTATGGGGGTAGCGAACGATAAGTACGCTTTGGGTTATTTCGGCTTTGCGTATTACATCCAAAACAAGGATAAATTAAAGGCTGTTCCCATAGACAACGGAAACGGACCGGTTGAACCCTCTTATGAAAATGTCATAAACGGTACATATCAGCCCCTTTCAAGGCCCATTTTCATATATGTGAATAAAAAGTCTTACACAGAAAAACCCTATGTTAAGAAATTTGTGGATTACTACATCACGCATGTTAAAGATTTAATTGACGATGTGGGATATATTCCCCTACCCGATGAGGTTTACGAATTGGCTAAGAAGAGGTTGGAAAAGGGGATAACGGGTTCGGTCTTTAAGGGCCAAGGTTCAACACTTGGCGTTAAAATAACCGACCTCTTAAAATTGGAAGAATAAATAAAGATAAGGGGGGCTTTTGCCCCCCGTTTTTCATATACCCATTTCCTCGCGCTGTTTCCTCATCATCTCAAACTGCTTTTCCATCTGCTGCATAAGGTCTGTGAATTGCTTCCCAGATGCATCAATGCTTTTACCCAAGGCTTTCAGGAGTAAGAATATAAACCCGAGTGCCCTTTGTACATCCGGGTCTCCGAGTTCTCTCAAGAGGCCCGATAACCCCACCCTTGGTGGGTTTTTGAAGGTTTCGGGTGTTAAATTCTCATTTAAGGCTTTTACAAAGTTGTTCCCCATAACCGATACGATTGTTGGATCCATGAGTTCAAAAAAGTGGAGGATATACGCAATGTTCGCCCATATTTTTAGGATTCTCGGATCTGTCAGGTAGGATAAGGCTTCCGAAGATATCTCGCTTAAATTCTCTAAAAAGTCAATCGTCCCGTTTTCGTGCATCTTAACGGCCAAATCCATCAGTCTTTCCAAAGCTTCTGCCCTTTTTGTTTCCATCATTTTCCACCTCCTTTATTTTGGCAAATAACTCGCAAACCACATAGCCTCAAAACCCAACTTCAAAAGCCTAACCTCCTTACCGCGTCCGAGGATTCCGCAACTCGGCGGTCCCGAAAGGTCTATATATGTTTTTGAAAACTCGCACATGGGCAAAACGGCATCATCCCCAAAGTCCATAATACACATTGCTACCGGTGAAAAACTCTCACCAACATAGGCGCCCTTGATCTCCGATATTACTTCGGTTGATACATATTCCGCCTGAAAATGCGCCACAACACCGGCGGGAGGTAAGTTTATAGCGGGATTTACCACATCCCCTATCACAAATACATTGTTAAACTTCTTGGAACGGAAGGTTAGAGGGTCTACGGGAGGGAAACCCTTTGGTCCCGCCAATTCGCTTTTTGCAACCACACTGTTGGGTTTGTGAGGCGGTGTCATTATCAATAAATCATAAGGTAATTCCCTTCCATCCTTTGATATAACCTTCTTAGAATCCGCGTCTATCTTTGCGGGTTCAAAGTTTCCAATAAACTTTATGCCTTTATTGGTGAGTATTTCCGATATAATGGAACTTATGGCGGGGCCCATATTTGATAAGGGTCCGGGCGTAATGTGGAATACGGTTATCTCGGTTTTATCCCTTAATCCCTTGGTTTTTAATAGAAAGTCTAATTGTCCGGCTACTTCAAAGGGTGCCGGGGGACATCTGTAATACATTCCCGATATACCTATTACCACATTTCCGCCTTTAAAGTTTTTTATCGCTTCACGCAGCTTTAAAGAACCTTCCATCGTCCACGGGTGATAAGCCTCGGTTTTGAAGTTCGGTAATGCATCTTCATCTATTTCTGCCCCGAGAGAAACGATTAAATAATCGTATTCTATATCCCCGGCGTTTTTTAAGGAAACCTTGTTTTGGGATGGTAATATTTCCACAACTTCATCGTTTATGAACTTGACACCCCTCCTTTCCAATAAATTCAACGGTCTCCTTATCTCATCGGGCTCTTTAAAACCCAACGCCACCCACGGATAACTCGGCATAAACTCGTGATATGGATTTTTATCCACGAGGATTATCTCCGCCTTGTCTTTTAGGATCTTTGCCAATTTATTGGCGGATACCAATCCCCCGCTTCCCCCTCCTAAAATTAGTATCTTTGTTTTCATAACATGAGTATTTTATACACGATAAAATTATAAAACTATCGGAAAATTGCAAATCGTTTGCAAAATATAACTTAATAGAAAAAGTAAAGGTATAATTTTTCTCATTTCCCCTTGCGAGCATAAGATTGCTACCTTAAAATACCTAACTATGAAGAAGTTTATAGTTTTAACACCTTTAACCTTTTGGGGATGTTTCTTTGGTACATTTCAGACCGCCCAGCCCATAAACCAGGGCGAGATAGACTTCGGACTGTACTTTAATTTCCCCGCTTACCTAACCCAAGAATCAAAAAATGCTGCAATATACAACAACTACGCGGTTTTACCATACGGGGGTATTTTTGCGGGCGTTGGGGCAACGAAAAACTTGGGTGTGGGTTTGGGTGCATCCTTTTTGGGAATCGGGCCTTATGCAAAATGGACGGTTTATAAGTTCCCAAGATACGAATCTTACATCTCCCTTGTTCCAAAACTTTATGTAGATGTCTTTTCAACGAGCACACTTATCCCACAGTTGGATGTGATATTCGGTGCGAAGACCAACAGGTTTATCTCTTGGTATATAGGATATCAGGTGATGTATTCGGTAAGCGATTATATCTATAACCCATTACTATCAACGGATACATTTAAAATACCCGGGGCAATAAGGAGGATACCGAATTTACACCAATACATAAGTTTTGGTATAGACCTAACCGGTAAGTTTAGGGGACAAAAGAGCGATATACCTTATGGTTTAAGGATAGAATTCGGGGGTTCATACTTTTACGCGGATGGGACATACTATCCCTTTATTAACTTGGGTATAGCCCTAACCGGAGGGACTGCATTGGGAGTTTTAACATTGGCTGCCAAAGAACCCACATGCTGCTTTTACGCAACCGCTATGGGGTATTCTTGGCTTTTAAACGCTTATAGAACGCCTACGGAGGATGAGAAAAAGAAACCAAAAAAGGAGACGGGAACAAAACAAAAAGATACGGAAAACGGTAGTTCAAAGTGAGGGTTTTAGTCGTTGATGATTCTCCATTCGTAAGGGGTGTTGTTAAAAGTGTTTTGAGTAAGGAAGGTTTTGAGGTTTTAACGGCTTCAAGCGTTAAAGAGGGTATAGAAATGCTGAATGAGAACCCGGATTTAATAATTCTGGATATACACCTACCCGATGGGGAGGGGTTTGAAATCCTTAAACACTACCCACCGGAGAAGGTTTTGGTTTTTTCCTCGGATAAGGATATGGTTTTAAGGGCTTTGGAGTTAGGGGTTTTGGACTTCTTACCAAAGCCAAAACATCCCGGGGATATGGCAAAGGTTGTAAGGCTTATCCGTGAGGTTTTGTTCCCGGAAGAAAAGAAACCGATAAAAACTCCTACAGTTCAAAAGGAGACATTTAAGCCCGAAATCGTTGTGGTAGGTGCTTCAAGCGGATCCCCAAAATCCCTTATAAAAATCTTTTCCAGCAAAAAGGTTAATATACCAGTGATTATATGCCTACACATTCAGAAATCCTTTGCGGAATCCTTTGCGGAAAGGTTGGGTGCAAAGGTTATATATCCGGAAGGTGATACCATATCCGTTGGTAAATATTTGTTATACCCATCCACAAATTACAGGTTTGTTTCAAGATACGCGATAAAGGAAGATAAAACCGATACACCTTTCAAGCCATCGGTTGATATACTCTTTTCTTCTGCCGCCAAATTCTTCAAAGATAAAACCCTTGGGATAATTTTAAGCGGTATCGGTAAGGATGGACAAAAGGGCGCCATGGAAATTAAAAATTTTAACGGTAAGGTTTTGGCTCAGGACAAAAGGGTTGCACCGGTATGGGGTATGCCTTCGGCGGTTGTGGGAATAGCAGATGAATTCTTAACGGATGAAGGTATAATAAAACACTTGGAAGATTGGGGGGTTTTTGGATGAGTTTAAGGGTCGTAGGTTTGTTTATCCTTGGGATATTCGTTTTTTCGGGTATGTTTTTATCCCTTTGGGCGGTTTCAAAACTTGAAAAGAATTCCAAGGAGAGTTCAAAATCCCTTTCCATTTTGATATCCTCCCTCCTCGTCTCATCCTTAACATATGAGGAAACCTATTCAAAACTCCAAGAAGTTATAAGTGGTATTGATTTTCCCGTTGCCATTATTGACAACGATGGAAAGGTTAGGGCTTATAAAAATGTAAGCGAGGAAGATATACACAAACTGAGGTTTAAGGAGGATATAATGTATTACGACAAAAAAATCGGGGAACTTAAATACGATTATCCGGCCTATACGAGGGTATTGCGAATGATTACCTTTATCCTTTATGGTGGTATGGCGATTTTGATATTCTTGATAATCTATTCCTTTTATTTTTCCATAAGGTACGAACAGGCGGAATTCTGGATGGGTTTTGCCAAGGGTTTGGCGCACCAACTCGCAACCCCCGTTTCATCCCTTTACGGATGGTATGAAATCGTCAAGGAAAACATACCCGAGGATGCGAGGAAGGGTATAAAAAAGGATTTGGAGAGGTTATCCTCGGTTTTAAGGAGATTTTCAAAACTGGGGGGAACTTTAATATTGGAGGATATAGATGTTGTTAAAGTTGTTGAAGGTGTTGTAAAGGATATGGCCGAAAGGTATCGGAATTCCGCAAACATTACATTCATAGGGGAGGGTATAATAACGGTAAAGGGGGATGCGGAACTTTTGGGATGGGCCGTTGAAAACATGATTAAAAATTCCGTTGAGGCGGGGGCTGATAAAATAAAGGTTAAGGTAAAAATCGTTAAAAACAGGGTTTGCATATCAATAGTTGATAACGGCAAAGGTTTTTCCAAAAACGAACAAAAGATGGCCTTCAAAAAATCGTTTTCAACAAAGCAAAGGGGTTGGGGTGTGGGCTTAATGCTCGTTAAAAAGATTGCGGATATACACAGGGGAACGGTTTTTATAGAAAAAAGCGACCCTTTCTTTGAGACCATAATAACGCTTTGCATTCCATATAAAAATATTTCAACCTTATAATATCTTGATACAAAGGTAATGAAATGTGAAAAAGGTTTGGTATATTTTAAAAATCAAAATCCCTTATAAGTTCTCATCCATTAAACGGCCTTATAATCTTAGGCTATGAGGATGACAAAACAAAGGGAAACCATACTGCAAATTTTAAGGGAGCACAGGAATCACCCAACGGCTTTGGAGATATACGATTTGGCCAAAAGGGTGATTCCTGAAATAAGTTTATCAACCATCTACAGGACATTAAAGGAGATGGTTGAAAGGGGTGAAATAACGGAACTACATATAGAAGGAGAAACTAAGGCCAGATACGACTTAAACTACGATAACCACGCCCATTTTAAGTGTAGGGATTGTGGCAGAATTTTTGACATAGACATAATGTTCCCCCTTAAACTTGTCGGTTTCAAAGTGGAAAAGATGGACATATACATATACGGTTTGTGTAGCGAATGCGCAAAAAAGGAGGTTTTGGCATGAAAAAGGGAATACATCCCGAATATTATGAGGATGCGGTTATAAAGTGCGCTTGTGGAAATACTATAAAGACGGGTTCCACAAAGAAGGAAATACATGTGGAGATATGCAGCGCGTGCCACCCGTTTTACACCGGGCAATTAAAACAGGTGGTTGATACGGGGGGTAGGGTGAGGAGGTTCAAGGAAAGGTATGGTATTAAGTAGCATACTTTTCACCCAGGTGGGTGGTTGGGTTTTTATAGATCCCGATAGACCCGTTGGAAACGCTAAGGGTTGGAGGATTCAGGTTGGTGCGTTTATATACCGCCAAAACGCCGAAAGAACGGCCACTATCCTTGATAAAAAGATAAACCTACCGATATACATAGTTGTGGAAAATCCCTGGTACAAAGTTCTCGTGGGGGATTTCAGGACCAAAGAGGAAGCCGAAGAATATCTTGAAATCATTCACAAATTGGGCTATTCGGATGCGTTTGTAAGGGAAAGCCCTATAAACCTTCAAAACGATGAGAATGTAGCGCCTTCGGGTGGTCCTTAAAACATGATAAAGGTGGGTGTGTTCTGCGATGTTGAAAATGTGGTTTCTACTTTTGCTTTGGTTAAGAGTAAGGTTCAGTTTGATAGTATTTTAAAGTTTATAGAAGACGAATGCAAGAGAGAAGGTAAAACTTTGTGGAAAGCCGTGGCGTTTGTCCCGAAAAGGGAAACGCATGAAAACTTGATAAACGCCTTATCCTTTCAGGGTTGGAGGGTTATAAGTAGGCCTGTTAGAAAATTGCCCGACGGTTCCATAAAGGCAAACATGGATTTGGAAATAGCCATTGAAATTTTACAAACAGCCCCTTACCTTGATGAAGTGGTGTTAATAAGTGGAGATGGGGATTTTGTTCCCTTAATAGACCTCTTGAGTAAAATGGGGAAAAGGATATGGGTTATAGGAACCCGCAAGGGTTCCGTTGCCATAGAACTCATCCGGGTTTCGGACAGGTATATGAATATTACCGATATACCGGAGGAATACGAAGTATTAAAATTCTATGAAGAGTTTTCTGAACATCCAAATTCTGGAGAGCAGAATAGCCAAATTCCCGAGGGGGAAGGGTAAATCCCTCTTAATGGTTGTAAAAAGAAACCCTTTTTCCATTGAACACCGTAAATTTTACGAGATAGTTGATATATTAACCCCAGAATACATGTTAATACTCAACAACACAAAGGTTTTAAAGGCCAGATTACCTTTAAGAAAGCCTTCCGGGAGTTTTGTGGATTTACTCTTTGTTGGCTTTGATGAAAGGGGACTTATAAAGGGTATGTTAAAGGGTAGGGTTAAGGATGGGTGGATACTTACAACGCCAAAGGGCAGGGAGTTTTTGGTAGTTGGTAGGGATAGCGAAGGATATGTCATTTTGGAACTTAAGGGGAATATTTTTGAGGTTTTAGAGGAGGAGGGTAGGATGCCATTGCCTCCCTATATTAAAAGGGATGTTTTACCCGAAGATGAAGAGTATTACCAAACCGTATATGCGGAAGAACCCGGTTCAATAGCTGCCCCAACCGCGGGATTGCATTTTACGGAAGAAATATTAAAGAAACTCCAAGAAAAGGGAGTAAAGATAAGGTTTATAACCCTTCATGTGGGACCGGGTACCTTCAAACCCGTTAAGGACATAGAAAGCCATAGGATGGACGAAGAGTATTACGAAATACCCGAAGAAACTCTAAAAGAGATATTGGAACACCGCAAAAGGGGTGGAAAGATTTTAACAGTGGGTACAACAACCGTTAGAACACTTGAAAGTTGGGCTATAACGGGAAAGGTAATGGGTTATACCGATTTGTTTATAAAGCCGCCGTTTGAGTTTAAAATAACCGATGCTTTATTAACGAATTTTCATCTGCCGGATGGGACACCTATATTATTGGTTGCGGCTTTTCTTGGGGAGGAAAAAACGAAAATAGCATACGAGGAAGCACTTAAAAGGGACTATATGTTTTTCTCATATGGTGATGCCATGCTCATACTATGAGAACATCGGTTTTGTTATCCTTAATCTTTTTATCGTGTGCCCAAAGGGGTGAAAAGGTTTATGTAATACTGAAAAGGGGTGAAAGCGTGGATGTTTTTTTAAATAAACTCAAAAGGGAAGGTGTAGTAAGAAACCCCACAATTTTAAAAATCCTTTTAAAGTTTTCCGGCATTGATAAGGCCTTAAAGCCCGGAAGGTATGAATTTTACAAAAATCAAAACGAAATAAGCGTTTTTATGTCCATAAAAAAAGGACCCGAAAGGTCATATGTTAAATTCACAATAAGAGAAGGGGATGCAATAAGGGATATGGTTAAAAATGTAGAAAATCTGGGTTTGGATCCCGTAAAAATTATACGACTTTCCAAAGATACGCTTTTTATTTCATATTTATCCCAACGGTATAATTTTTCTTTTTTAAAAGGGAAAAAATCCTTGGAGGGTTTTTTATACCCGGATACCTATTTCTTAGATTACGGTATTACGGAAGGGGAGTTTTTTCTCCCCCCCTTGCGCAGGTTTAAAAAGATTTGGGATTCCTTAGATGTAGAAAATAAAGCCAAGGATGTGGGTTTAACACCTTACGAGGTCTTAATTTTGGCCTCTGTTGTGGAAAAGGAAGCGGTTCTTGAATATGAAAAGCCCTTAATAGCATCGGTTTTTTTAAACAGGTTAAAAAGGGGTATGCCTTTGGCGGCCGATCCAACAATAAAATACATCCTTGAAAATCCGCCAAAAATATTGCCTTATAAACTCACCACAATTGACAGTCCATATAACACTTATAAATATCCGGGATTACCCCCTACGCCCATATGTTCCCCCTCGGCCTCAACGATAAATTATGTACTAAATCCGGCCAAAACGAATTATTTGTACTTTTCATCCAAAGATGGAATAAAACACTATTTTGCGAAAACATATAAAGAACACCTGCAAAATGTGAAAAAAATGGAATTAAGGTAATTTCAACAATTCCAGCAAAGCCCTTGCCGCTTCCCTCCCCTTATTACCCAATTTACCACCCGACCTGTTTATGGCTTGTTCCAAATTATCCACGGTTAATATCGCATGTGTTATGGGGATGACTTTTTCCATTGAAAACCTGATTATGTTCGTTATAACGGAATTTGCCAGAAACTCCCAATGTTTGGTTTCCCCTTTTATTATGCATCCTACGGCTATAAAACCCTTGTAATTACCCTCTTCGTAGAGTTTTGATATTCCATAAGGTATTTCTGACACCCCCGGCACCCATAATATTCTAAACTCTTCCCCTTCCTTTTCCAACTCCTCAATACACCCCTTTACAAGCCTTTCCGTTATAAAATCGTTAAACCTTGAAGATACTATACCTATCAATTATTTACTTTTTCCTCCTTCCTCTTTACCCTCGGGTAGGAGTATATAAACCTCAACCCTTCTATCGCTTGCAAGCCCCTTGCCAGTGGGCTCAAATATTGTATAGTTTTCAACTATGAACCTACTCTCATCTAAGTCAAACTGTCTCATTAAGTATTCCTTAACCGCCAATGCCCTCTTTTGGGATAAGAGTTCGTTATAAAACGCACCACCCCTCCTATCGGCATGTCCCCTTATTACGGCTTTGGCATAGGGTTCTTCAACGAGCATCTGGCCAACTTTATTGAGTTCGCTTTGGTAATCGGATTTTATTATAGTCTTGTCCGTGTCAAAATACACCGTCGCGACAAGCTTTGGTTTTCTTGAAAGTTTCTTGTACAGTTTAACCTTAACAACCGCATCCGTCATCAAGGAAATACCAACATCAATCGGTTGATAACCCTCATCCGTTTTTGATATTGTAAGCAAGTAGTTTGACCTCGGTAAAGAATCTTCCCTGTAAGTTCCCGCATTATCCGTTTTTGCCTCTTTGCTAACCTTACCCACAATCTTTACATCGGCACCTGGTATGGGCTTTCCGGATAGGGAATCAACCACCATAACTATGAGAGTAGCGGTTTTGGCCTCTTCCTCCGCCGGTATAGCAACACCTACCGGTCCTCCAACACCCCCTCCCGGAACGGGTTGGAATATCCTTTCGGCTATACGGGCGGGTGATACATGCGCCCCTACAAACAGTTCCCAGTTCCACTCCCACTTTTGAGGCTCCTTAGGTGATAAATAATACCTATTGGTATAATAGTTCCAAGTTAAATTGGTTCCCGCCGAAAGAACCAAACCACCGTTAAAGAATTTATACCTTGCCATTGGGGTAACGAATATAAAATCCTGATCAAACCCTAATGGCCCGTAATATTTAATTTCAAAACCGGATTCTAAGTCATAATAAGAGGAAAACAAGCCAAATCCAACGAACAAGGGAGTTTTTGTTAAACCAAAGCTCTTGTTATCAACATCATAACCAAAACCAAGGGCGGCGTTTAAGAGCAACCTTAATGACCAAAGTTCCCTCACCAAATCATACCCCGTTGCCAGCCCTACCCTGGCCCCGTGCAAACCTTCACGGATTTTTATAGAATCCCTTAACATACTGCAATCCGGAGGAACACATATTTCCGTGGCCTGCCTTTCGCCCGTGGCGATGGTTCCGTTTAGTATTGCGGAAACCCCCCAATTCCTTTTATCCAAAAACTGCCATTTTATTCCGAAGTCAAAGTCCCGCATTCCTCCGAACCATCTCCTTTGGGGGGATAGGGCGGTATCCGGAAGCCAGTTCATACCTTTCAGTGTCGCGAAAACTTCCAACCTGTGTATTGGCACGGTGTTTATAGAACCCCATCCGAAGAGGAATTCCTCAATACCGTAAGGACTACTCCATATCTGCTTGGGATATACCGTTGTTTGTAAGTAGTTGATATACCCTCCTGATACGAGTTTTTCCGAGGATGCCCTCCAGTCAAACATATCAAAATAACCACCAAGGCCCGTATTTGATAAATATGATATTAGTATTATCATAAGTGCCCCGCGAGGGATTTGAACCCCCGACCCGCGGATTAAGAATCCGCTGCTCTACCGGGCTGAGCTAGCGGGGCAAACGAGGTTGATATTATAAGGGGGTAATTTTATTTTTGCGAAAACCTTTTTAAAAAGGCAAACAACTTAGATATGTCTTTTGGAACTGGTGCTATAAATTCCATATAATTACCTTTTGATGGATGCCTTATTATCAATTTCCAGGCGTGTAATGCTTGCCTATTTATAACCTTTAAGACATCTTCAACCGGTGCTTTCTTACCCCTTAATGCATCAATAATTTTCCCCATATCTCTCCCGGAATACACTGGATCCCCTATTACGGGATGTCCTAAATATTCCATATGAACCCTTATCTGATGCGTTCTTCCGGTTCTAAGACTAACCTTTAAAAGTGTTGCAAAGTCAAATATAACCAATGGTTCAAAATCCGTTATGGCTGGCTTTGAATTTATTACCGTTATTGCCATCCTCTCGCGGTGTATGGGGTGTCTCCCTATTGGGGCTTCTATCGTTCCCGGTTTTTCAACTATTCCCCAAACCAGTGCTAAATATATCCTTTTTGCTTCCTTTAACGCAATCTGCCTTGCCAATTCCCTTACAGCCCTTTCACTTTTTCCCACAACCATTACACCCGATGTA
>CAYRSH010000027.1:0-2159 GCA_964426895.1 uncultured bacterium | reverse complement strand
ACATCGCCCGCCTTAACCCTATAACTCGGTTTTACAGTTCTGTTATTAACCAATACCTTTCCCTGTTCTATTAATTCCTTTATTCTTGTTCTTGATAAACCGCACCCGCTTATATAGAGGTATGTATCAACCCTTATGTTCTGATTCTTTGGATTTACTATCCGACGAAACACTTTCCTTTTCTTTTCCATTTTTTAAAAGTTCTTCCAGTTCTTCCCCACTTATGGTTTCCTTTTCAAGAAGTGCTTGAGCTATTTTGTGAAGGCTCTCTATGTTTTCCCTCAATATCTTCTCCGCCCTATTCTCAGCCCATTCAACGATCCTTTTTATTTCCTCGTCAATAATCCTTAAAGTTTCTTCCGATATTGGGGTTTTTAACCCCAAATCCCTACCCAAGAAAACCTCCCTCTGCGTTTTCCCAAATGTGGCGGGTCCAAGTTTTTCCGACATTCCCCATTCCGTTACCATTTTTCTAGCAATTTCCGTTACCCTTTCCAAGTCGTTTGCCGCCCCGGTTGATAGGTTACCAAATATTATTTTTTCCGCAACCCTTCCCCCCATAAGGACCGTTATCATGTCCTCTATGTATTCCTTTGTCATGAGTTTTTTATCTTCTTCGGGAACCGAGACGGTAACCCCAAGGGCCATACCCCTTGGAATAACCGTAACCTTATGCACGGGATCGGCATTCGGAAGGAGTTTTGAGAGCAAGGCATGTCCGGCCTCGTGATATGCTACCCTTTTCTTTTCCTCTGGGCTTAACGCCCCTTCCTTTGCTACCCCCATCATAACCTTATCAACCGCTTCTTCCAAATCGCTCTGTTCCACGAATTTTTTATTTTTCCTCGCCGCAAGCAAAGCGGCCTCGTTTATTACATTAGCCAAATCGGCACCCGAAAAGCCGGGGGTTATCTTTGCTATCTTTTTTAGATCTACATCCGGCGCGAGTTTAACCTTCCGGGCGTGTATTTTTAATATCTCATACCTACCCTCAACATCGGGTCTATCAACCACAACAACCCTATCAAACCTCCCCGGCCTCAACAATGCGGGATCCAAGATATCCGGCCTGTTTGTTGCGGCTATAACGATAATGCCCGTACCCGCCTCAAATCCATCCATTTCCACCAACAGCTGGTTTAGCGTTTGTTCCCTTTCATCATGACCACCACCTATTCCGGCACCCCTTACCCTACCCACCGCATCTATCTCGTCTATAAATACAATCGCCGGAGCCAACCTTTTTGCCTTTTCAAACAAATCCCTAACCCTTGCAGCCCCAACACCTACAAACATTTCTACGAACTCCGAACCTGAAATAGATATAAAAGGAACACCCGCTTCACCGGCTATGGCCCTTGCCAACAAAGTTTTACCCGTACCCGGAGGTCCTACCAATAGAACACCTTTTGGTACCCTCGCACCTAAGGAGGCATACTTTTGGGGATTTTTTAAATAATCCACTATCTCTTTTAACTCCTCCTTTGCTTCCTTTACATCCGCCACATCGTCAAATGTAACCTTGGGCCTATCCTCCGTATAAATTTTTGCCCTGCTTTTTCCGAAATCAAAAGCCCTACTCACATTGCCGTTCATTTGTCGGAACATAAAGAACCACAAAAACAGGAGTATGAGTATCCAGGGTAGATATCCAATGATTATATCCATCCACATCTGCTTAGGCTTGAATTTAACTATTACACCATTTTCCGCAAGTTCCCTAAAAGTCTTCTCGTCATTGAAGGGTAAATAGAGGTGAAAATTCTTTACCTGCTTATCCCCGATTATAATGGATTGCTTTAACACACCAAAGACCTCATTTTCCCTCACAACAAGGGTATCAATATTCCCGGAATTTACCTGCTCAACAAAGGTGTTATATGTAATTTCCACACTTCCCGTGTTTTGTAGTGTAAAAAACTGCAAAGCCAAAAACCCCACCAATATCAAAATCCCCCAAATCACGAGTGTTGTAATAAAAGAATTCCCTTTCCCTTCCATTTGTGCGTTTATTCTAAGGTTGATAAACTTTGTAAGGATTACACCCTTGTTTGTCGGGATTACTTGACAAGTCCCTACCCAAAAGGCATAATTGAAAAATTTGAATGATAGGTGAGAATAACGGGGTGGGGGCTGAGGTATAAGCCCTTATGGGTTTA
>CAYRSH010000026.1:0-22995 GCA_964426895.1 uncultured bacterium | reverse complement strand
GGCATAAACGGGGTATTATAAAAGTGTTTTCTCACCCTTAGAATTACCGTTTATGAAAACCAAGAAGTCCATAGCAAAAAGGTTTAAAATTACCGCAAACGGCAAGATAAAACACCAAAGGAGCGGTAGAAGGCACAACTTGGGGCCTAAAAAGAGCAAGGCGAGGAAGAGGAGACTAAGGAAGCCCGCATACTTAAAGAAAGGGGACGCAATAAAGGTTTTGGCGGGTTTGGGGTTGAAGTAATGTTTAAGGACCCTTTTGAAGAGTTTGAAGAGTTTTTTGGAAACATATCAAGGGTTGGATATAGGGTTTATAAACCTCCTATAAGCGCCTACGAAACGGATGACGAATTTGTGGTATATATGGCCGTTGGAGGGGCGGATAAAAACTCTTTAAAGGTTTTATACGATAACGGAACATTGATAATTTCCGGTAAAAGACCGGAACCGGAAGGCCCTGAGAATAGGATTTACCACATAGCGGAAATATACTTCGGACCTTTTGAAAGGAGGTTGTATTTAAACGCGGATATAGATGTGGATGGAATAACGAGTAAATACGAAAACGGGCTTTTGGAAATCAGAATACCTAAGAAGAAAAGGACAATACAAATAGAGGTGAGGTAAAATGCAAATGCCTTTTGAGCAAATTGATATACCGAGGGAATTGCCAATTTTACCCGTTAAGGGGGGAGTTATATTCCCCTTTTCAACGGTTCCCGTTTTGGTTGGGGTTGAAAGGTCTAAAAGGCTTGTAAATTCCGTACTTTCCACGCCCACCGAGCCAAAAATCATAGGCGCCTTTATGCAAAAAGACCCGGAAAAAGATGTCCAAGGTATAGAGGATCTATATCCCGTAGGAACGGCATCCGTCCTTATGAGGATGAACAGGTTGCCCGATGGAAATATCCGTATAATCCTAAGCGGTGTAAAGAGGATAAAGATTTTAAGACAGGTACAGTTTGAGCCTTACATAATAGCCGAGGTTGAAGAATTAAATGAAATAGACTACCCGGATGATGAACTCCTACCCTTAAAAGAAGCCTTACTCCAAACCATGAGGAAGTTGGCGGAGCACCAAAAGATACCCCAAGAGGCCGTTGGCGCTCTTTCAAATCTACCTAAACCATCTATTTTAGCGGATGTTTCGGCGTCGCTTTTACAAAACCTTAAACCGGAAGAGAGATATGAGGTTTTGGAAACATTGGATGTAAAAAAACGCTTGGAATTGGTTTTAAAATACGCCACCCGTGAGGTTGAATTGCAGGAGTTATCCCAGAAGATACAAAAGAGCGTTCAGGAGGAAATGGAAAAGGCCCAGAGGGAATACTTCCTACGGGAACAACTAAAAGCAATACAGAAGGAATTGGGAATATCCGATGAACAGTCCGAAATAGCGGAACTTGAAAGGAGGTTAAAGGAGAAACCCCTACCCGATTATGTTAGAAAGTCGGCGGAAACGGAGTTGAGGAGGCTTCAAAGGGTTCCATCCGCATCCCCAGAATACCATGTTATAAGGACATATTTGGAATGGATATTAGACCTCCCGTGGCTTGAAAGCACAGAGGATAATATGGATGTAGCCAATGCGAGGAGGGTTTTGGACGAGGACCATTATGACCTTGAAAGGGTTAAGGAGAGGATTTTGGAGTATATAGCGATAAAAAAGTTAAACCCAACCGGTAAAGCCCCCATTCTTTGCTTTGTTGGTCCTCCGGGCGTTGGAAAGACGAGTTTAGGTAGGTCAATAGCAAGGGCTTTGAATAAAAAGTTCGTAAGGTTGAGCCTTGGGGGTGTTAGGGATGAAGCGGAGATAAGGGGTCATAGGAGGACATATGTAGGCGCATTACCGGGAAGGATAATAATGGCTTTGAAGGAGGCGGGTAGTAATAATCCCGTTATGATGCTTGACGAAATAGACAAACTCGGCACGGATTGGAGGGGAGACCCCGCTTCCGCTTTACTTGAAGTTTTAGACCCGGAGCAGAACCATTCCTTTAAAGACCATTATTTGGACCTCCCCTTTGACCTCTCAAAGGTCTTCTTTATAACCACCGCAAATACAACATTAACCATTCCCCCACCACTGCTTGATAGGATGGAGGTTATAGAGATACCCGGTTATGTCTTGGAGGAAAAGATCCAAATAGCCCTAAACTTCATAATACCCAAACAAAAGGAGGAAACCGGTTTAAAGGATTGCAATGTTGAATTTAATGAGGAGGCTTTGGCAAGGATAATAGAGGAATACACGAGGGAGGCGGGTGTTAGGGAGTTGCAGAGGAAGATCAACAGGATTTTTAGGAGGATAGCCCTGAAAATTACGGAAGAAGGGGCGAGTTGTGATTTTGTTATAACTCCGGAAAATGTTGAGGAATTCTTAGGAAAACCCGAATATTTCCCCGAGTTGGCCGAAAGGGAAGCAAAGGTGGGTGTGGCAACGGGTTTGGCTTGGACTCCCGTGGGCGGTTCGGTTCTCTTTGTTGAGGCGATAAGGGTACCGGGCGAAAAGGGGTTTAAACTCACGGGTAAGTTGGGTGAGGTGATGAGGGAATCCGCGGAAGCGGCTTTAACATTGGCCCGTAAGTATTCTTATGAAAACGGCGTTTCTCCGGAATTCTGGGATAAGGGGTTTATACACCTGCATGTGCCTTCCGGGGCAATACCCAAGGATGGCCCATCAGCCGGTATAACCATGTTTGTCGCCCTTTACTCCTTGGCCTTAAACATACCCGTACCCACAGACATTGCGATGACCGGAGAGATAACATTAAGGGGGAAGATATTGCCCGTTGGTGGTATAAAGGAGAAGGTTTTGGCGGCCGACAGGGCGGGTATTAAGAAGGTTATACTGCCATCTTGGAACAAAAAGGACCTTGAAGATGTTCCCCAAACGGTGAAAAACAGGCTTGAATTCGTATTTGTTGAAACCGTTGAGGATGTTTTAAAGGAGGTGTTTGAGGGGGTTAAAGTGGAAAAGTCTTGAAACTGAATGTATTAACAAAGGCGGGTTTGTTCTCGTATAAGGGGATGGGAAGGGTGGGGGATGTTGTAAGGGTTAATGTAAAAAACAATACAAACATAGGTGTTGTGTGGTCGGTTGATGAAAGTGGTAGTACAAAAGGTTTAAAAAGGGCGGAAAACCTACGCATAACGCTTCCCGAGGATGTTTTAAAATTGGTAGAGTTCTCATCCGAATACTACCATAACCCCTTAAACCTTTTCATAAACCTAATACTTCCCGGTGCCTTTCATAAGGCTACAAGGGTGTATTACATCAGGGTGGGGGATAAACCCCCAAAAACAAAAATGTTGGAACTTTGGGATTACATTAAAAAGCCGAGGACTAAGTTATCAATTAAGAAAAAATTCGGTAAGGATTTGACCTATCACCTCAAAAAATGGGAGAGGATGGGTTTGGTTAAACGCGTTGAAAACTTCAAATTCCCCAATTTTAAACCCCCTAAGATTTATGAATTTGGAAACTTTAACATACCCACCACACCCACACCCGAACAGATGAGGGTTTTAAATGCAATTCTTTCCGCAATTGAAAAAGGTGGGTTCTCCCCTTTCTACTTATGGGGACCAACGGGTTCCGGAAAGACCTATGTATATTTAAAATCCGCCGAGAGGGTTGTGAATTCCGGCAAAAGCGTATTGATCTTGGTTCCGGAAATATTTTTATCCTATCACCTTGCGAAGGTTTTTCAAAACGCCTTCGGTAATAGATTTGCCCTATACCATAGCGGTATGCCGGAGGGTTATAGGTTGAGCGTATGGAAAGGGGTCCTTGACGGTAATATAAGTGTTGTTATGGGAACGAGGAGTGCGGTTTTTTTACCCTTTAAAGACTTGGGAATAATCGTTGTTGATGAGGAATTTGATGAGAGTTTTAAGGAAGAGGAAAGGGTACCGTTTTTTAACGCGAGGGACTTGGGGGTTTATAGGGCTAAAATCCTAAGAATTCCCGTTATCCTTGGGAGTGCCACGCCCTCTTTGGAAAGTTTCCACAATGTGAAAATGGGGAAATACAAGCAATTGGTTTTAACCAAGAGGATTTATGAATACGAAAACCCCAAAATAGAAATCGTGGATTTGAGAAAAGAAAAGTTGATAAACGGGGTGTTTTCCGAGAGGTTTTTGGAAGAATTAAATTCCACATTGGAAAATGGGAAAAACGCAATAATATACATAAACCGCAGGGGATATTTGCCCTATTTTTTCTGTGGTGATTGCGGAAACCCCGTAAAGTGTGAAAACTGCGATGTTGTCTTAGCCCTTCACAAAGGGCAAAGGGGAGAGTACCTAAAATGTCATATCTGCGGGTTTTCTCAGGAGATACCTTTAACATGCGAATACTGTGGGGGAACGAATTTAAGGGGTGTTGGGTTTGGGACGCAGAGGGTAGAGGGGTATTTAAGGGAAATGTTAAAGGTTGAAGTTTTTAGAATGGATTCGGATGTTATTAGGAAAAGGCGTGAGACCTTAAAGGTTTTAAAGGAATTTGGTGAGGGGAAGATAAGGGTTTTGGTGGGTACGAAAATGGTTATAAAGGGTTTGGATTTTGAAAATGTTGGTTTTGTTGGGGTTTTAAACGCCGATGAGTTTTTGTATAGGGGGAACGACTTCCGTGCGGAAGAAAGGGCTTTGCAGTATTTATCCCAGGTTTCGGGTAGGATAAGGAAAGGGGGTTTAACACTAATACAAACATACAACCCAACGCATAGGGTTTTTAAGGCTTTGATTAAAGGGAATTTTGATGAGGTTTATGAGATGTTATACAATGACAGGAAAAGGCTCGGCTTTCCCCCTTTCACAAGGATGGCCTTCTTTGAGGTTAGAACATCCTCAGAAGAAAACAACGATTTAAACTTTAAAGTCTTAAAAGATTTTGTGGAAAACTATAAAGGGGATGTAAAGGTTTGGGGCCCTTCACCCCCTCCGATTTCAAAGTTATACGGGAAATACCGTATAAGGTTGGTTTTGATAAGCGAAGATTACAGGAAAATCGGTCGGTTGTTCCAAACATTGGATAACCTAAAACTACGGGGTAAGCGAATATTCAATATGGACCCCTTGTCTGTGGTTTAACGGATTAACACCTCCTTAACCCTATCCTTATACCTTATGAAATAAACCCCCTTGGGCAATTTTACAAACCCCTTACCCTTATAAATTACGGAGCCACTTATATTATAAACCGTCATATCCCCTTCGTAATATACGCCTTTGTTTTCATCAACGATAACCGGCTCCTCATAACCCGCAACGCAGGTATATGTTATGGCATCTGTTGAGGAGACAGATAAAACGCTCACAGTAATATGCCAACAATCAAAAGCGGCCGAGTTATTAAAGGAGAAAGTTGCACTCGTTGCCCCTCCGGGTATCCAACTCGTCGCGTTTCCTTGGAATACATCTCAAAGGGAACCGTTTCCACAGGGACCAGAGCCCGGACCGGTTAAACCGTTTATGGTGTTGGTTATTAGGTTTCCGTTAAGATATACATATTCCGCACCACTTCCCCAAATTTGTCCATTTCCAAACGCAACCAAATACTTAGCCGATGTTACGGGATTTGTGGCGGTGAAACCGGTATGTGTCCATGTGTAATTTCCCGAGCAAACCCACTCCCAAGCACCCGTATATACGGTTATAGTTCTTTTAGTTTCCGCACCGTTGCAATAAACCACGATGAGAACCGTACCTTCCGACCCCGGGCCCCCACAGGTTATAGACCCAAAACCCGAGAGGTTGTATGTACCGTTACCGGATACATATGGCGTTACATCCGCGTAATATACATTCGTGGGATTTCCTAACCAACAACTTGAGCAATCGTTTCCGGCTAATGTTCCCGTTATGGGCGTTCCGTTGAAAACTCCGGATGTAACGGAACCCTGTGCGGCCCAAAACAGGTAAGCCTTAACAACTGATGAACCCGCGGGAATTCCGCTTATCGTTATAGAACATGAGCCTCCGGAACTAAGGGCGCATCCACCCGCAACGAAATCGCCATTTACAACTTCCCTATAAAGTTGGAAAAGCGGGGTTGCCATAGGTGAAACATCCATAGGGGTAAAAGGGGTTTTTTCCCCACACATTCCTACGGGACTCTCCCCAAACAAAGGCACAAACGGCAGTATGAATGAAACTACAAGCCTCTTCATCATAACCACAATTTTAAAGGTGCGATGTTTTTAAAATCAAGCTGACAAATTTACAAGAAAATCTTATTGTAAAATTTTTAGGGCATTCTTTACAAACCATTCATCCCCTTCAACGATAACCCTTACAACGGGTTCGGTGTTTGATGGCCTTATATGAACCCAATTATTACCGTTTCTAAAATAATAACCGTCAATTCCCACAAAATCCCAACCGTCTACCAGACCTTTTAGTCTTTCAAGAATATCTTCAATTTTCCCCGAAAACTTTAACTTTACCATATCGTAAGGGTTTCTTAGAACAAGGTCGGGAATATCCCCTTCTTTTACCAACTTCCCTATTAAAACCGATGCCAATATCCCATCCCTACCCTTTGAGAAATCGTAATATATCAAACCACCATTCCCCTCACCCCCCAATCTTGCGCCTATGTTTTCCATATATTCAATAATATTGGGCTCCCCAACCTTCCACCTCAAAACCTCATACCCCAAATCCGCCAAAACCCTTTCCGATAAAATTGATGTTGATAGGTTTAAAACGGCTTTTTTAGGAATATTAAAAGTTTTTGCCGCCGAGTATAGGGCCAGGGCCGTGGTTTGTTCCTCGGAAAGCATACCCAATCCCTTTAAACCGCATATAACCCTATCCCCATCCGGATCAAACCCAAATCCCACATCCGCATATCCTTCCCTTAAAAGTTCATCCATTACGGCAAACTTTTCCCTTTTAGGTTCCGGGTCTTCCGGTAATTTCCCACTCCCCCTTATCGTAAATATCTCAGCGCCGAGATATTCAAAAACCCTATCAACCCATCCCGATGTTGCCCCGTTTTGAAAGTCCAAAATGACTTTTAACCCGCTTAGGTCAAATTTCGGAAAGTTTGTAAGGTATATGTTCAAAGCCTCAACTCTGTATTCCTTCCCGAATGCGGTGTATTTGGGTTCTTTCCCCAAATTGTCTTTAACCTTCTCAACCTCGGAATTCCTGCTCAATCTATCCCCAAAAGCGAATTTTAATGCGTTCCATTGGGGTGGGTTGTGGCTTGCGGTTATGATTATTCCACCGCTAAGGTTTAGAACCTTTATCATCCTTAAAAACGCAGGTGTTGGTATTATTCCAAAATCATAAACATCGCTTCCACAAAGCATTAAAGCGCCTTTTACGAGGCTTTTTAAGGCAAAACCGCTTTCCCTCGTATCCATACCAACGGCTAATTTCCCACCCTCATGAATGAGGCCGTATGCTAAGGAATAATTTAAGACCTCTTTATGCGTTAGACCCTTTCCTACAATACCCCTTAAACCCGATACGCTGAGTTTTATCATTTCTCCCGCGTTATTATGAATTCCGCAAGTTCTTCCAAGAATTTCCCCTTATCACCCACTGCTTTCCTCAGGTTTTCCTTTGCCTCATCTATTAATTCCCTCATCATCTTTTCGGCCTTCTCCTTACCGAGTATTACGGCGGCAGAGGCTTTATTGTAATCCTTCCTCAACCTCTTCCCAACCTTTCCCTCATCCCCAAAGGCGTCCAAAAGGTCATCCTTTATTTGAAATGCTAAACCCAAATTTTGCCCGAATTTCCTCATATAACCGTATGCCTCCATAGGGGCATCCGCACCTATTACGCCAACCATTACGGAGCATTCTATTAACTTTCCCGTTTTGTGGGTGTGTATAAAGAGCATATCCTCATATGTGGATATCCTTTTTGTGGATTTTATATCCGCAACCTGTCCTTCTATAACCCCTTTATAGCACAATGCGTTTGTTATTTCCTTTAAAATCCTTATCTTTTTTTCATCGGATAATGAACCCCTAAGGGCCGTTTTAAAAGCGCAGGCAAACAGAGCATCACCCGTTAATATTGCTATATCGTTTCCAAAAACCTTATGTACGGTGGGTTTACCCCTCCTAAAATCGTCGTTATCTATATCCGGTAAGTCGTCGTGAACCAAGGTAAATGTGTGTATCATCTCTATGGCCGCCGCCTGTGGTAGTATAACCTTTAGATCCGCCCCAAAAGCCTCAGCCGTGGCCAAGGATAGGGTGGGCCTTAACCTCTTACCTCCCGAAAATATGGCATATCTCATCGCCTTATACAGTTCGGTGGGTTCTTCCTTCTCGCAGGGTAAAAATATATCCAAAGCCGTGTTTATCAGTTCAACATAATAATCCCATTTTTCCCTAACCTCCTTAGAAAGCCCAGTCAAGGATTATACCCCCGTATGTTCCGTCTGCCGGGTACTTTGCCGCGGTGTTATAACCCACTTCTATCCCAGCCCTTAAATTCCTCAAAGGGTAGTGTCCGAAGGCAAGGGTTATTATGCTTTTGTGATAGTCTTTATGATAGGGTTCGTAAAATGAGCCTATGTAGTTATAAAGCAAAGATATGAAAAAGTTATATCCGAAAACCATATCAAGAGCCGAGTATCCGGCTATGAATGAGGGTTTGTCTTTGAGTTCAAAACTCCCCAATTCCTGATCAAATCCGAACACAACACTCGTGATGAAATCAAAAGGTCCAAACCTAAACCTTATATCCGAACCATACCTCTGGGCATTATCCTTTGGTATTCCGAAAACCCCAAAGGAAAAGTATTTTGAGTTTAACCCGGCCCTTCCGAACCATATTCCCCTTTCCACATCAATGAATCCAAGCCATATATACGGTGAAAACCTTAAAGTTATCCCAGTTCCGTTTAATCCCGCAAAATCATAAACCAAGTAATCCTCATATGTTATCCTATCATATCTCTTGAAGAAAAATTCCGAAAAGTCCGTTTTCCCGATAAAGGCGGAAGAATTAAAGGGCAAATTTATCCTCAAAAAGGCCTCCCTTATATAAACCGTATCCTTTCCACCCTCCACGGCTACAAAAAATGAAGAGTTTGAACTTGTGTTTGATGAAGCATAAACGGTTGCGTATGTTGAAGTATGTCCATAAAACTTTTCTTCCATAGCCATTAACCCCATTAGCGTCCTAACCCTTCCGGAAACCGGAATATCCCTTTGTAGGTATATCTTCCTATCGCCCTTTAAATCCATCGTTTGAAGCCTTGGGTTAAAGTTTTCCGGTAAATATAGGTTTTCCTTTAATTTTTCCCCTTCATATGTCAGTTTTGGATAACCTGCGTGGCACTCCGTACATGATACATTAAACTTCCTTGAAAAAAAGGGCAGTGCGTATAACCATTGTGCAAACAAAATCAACAGAATACCCCTTTTCATAATCATCTATTCTATGCCGGAAAACTCTTTTATGTGTTCGGGCAAATTTTCCGCTTTAAGAACCTCGTCGTTTATAGACAAAGCAAACCTAAGGGCGTTTTCAAGTTCGCTGAAATTCCTGGGCCAATTGTACGAGAAATATAAACTTATAAAGTCCTCATCAACCTCAACATCCTTTTCAACGATTTTTGAAAGGTTCCTCAAAAGGTGTTCAAGTATTAAAAGCCTCTCCTTTACGGGTCTTTCAATTAATGCCGGAATATAAAAGGATGGGATTGTTCTTAATATTTGTGGTATTTCCTTGCTTTCAACTATAAATGTTGCCTGATAACCCCTTGAATAAAGGAAATCCATAATTTCCTTTATTTCGGATTCCCCTTCCAAAAGGGAAGTATTTATTACAACATCGTCAATCTCCTCCGGTTTATCCTCAACCCTAAATCCTATCTTATGCTTTTCCGATATGTGAAATATGTCTATATACTTATCCCCAAGGATGGATTTCACAAGGGCCAACTTTCCGGAACCAACCGGACCGTATATCACTATCCACGGCCTTAAAGGGTGAAGCAGAACGGTTTTTATCCTCTCATAAACATACGAGGAATACCCAAAATATATTACATACGGGATAATCTCGTCGTCCTTCAACTCATAAACCGAATTGTATAGGTCTTTCAGCCTCCTCCTTATACTTTTTGAAGAATATTCTTCAAGGAATTCCCTTAGTTCCCTTTCGCTTGAAAACCCGTAATCAATTGTGGGTATATCCGTTTTACCAACAAACGCGGTTATAAAGTGCTGTGAAATGGTGTTTAGGTAATCTTTTGGTGTTGTTTTATCCGCTATAACGATATCGGGCATGTGTGCCGGGTCAAAAACCTGTTGGTATTCCTTAACCTTTAATCTCCTTGAAAGGTTTAAAACCTTCATACACCGCTTCCCACGGTTTCAAGTATCCTCGGATACACATCCAAGGACTCGTACCACCTTATCAAACTTTCAATCCTCTCGTCGTCGTTTTCGGGAATGTACAAAGGTCTCCCCCTACCATCAAATATTAGGCCCACAACACCCCCTTCAACCTCCGCCATATACTTCCTACCCCTCCCCTCCCCAACATCCGCACCCCTAATGGGTTCAAGATAAACCTTAGCCTTAACCCCGGGCGGTAGTTCAAGTTTTATTATATCTCCAAACCTTAAATCCACCTCCTCAACCCTCCCGTCGGGATACTCAACCTTAGCCCTTAAAACGGTTTTCCCGGGTTTTTCAACAACAACGGGGGCTATAACGGTTCCCAACCTTATCAGGCAATCCCTATCAAAAACCTGCCATGCGGCCTCTTCGTTTATGGTTGATATAACGCCCAAATGGGGCATCATGAATATGCTGTCCACGGCCAACTTGGTTATACCCCTCGGTTGGAAGGCGTCTATCATCATTAGGGCTGACTGAACCCTCCTCGGGGCATGGGATAAAACCCCTCCGGAACCTATTATCAAGTTTAAGGTCATCATATTAACGAGGGTATATTCCTCAACATCCTCAATAGCCCTTGATATATCGCCACCCCTTTGAACCCCCTTTAACTCGGTGGCAAACATTTTGTGCTGTTCGAGGGAAAGCCTCAAAGCCTCACGCGCTATTGCCTGCTCAATTATTAAGCCCTCCAACATCTGTGGTATTGTCGTTGGTCTAATCATTTTGTTTCGTATCCTGTTTTTTAAGGAAGATGGATTTATTTTGAAGGGTAGCCACCTCATTATGTTTTCTATGCCCGCTTCAACCATTACATTTGATATTGAATAACTCATCCCGAGGTTTGCGGAAACCGTCCTGTTAAATATACCCTTAAACACGCTGAAAACATCCGTTGTGGCCCCACCTATATCCACGCCGAGAACCTCTATATTCTCCATTTTGGCAACCCTTTCTATGAGCATGCCAACCGCTCCCGGTGTTGGCACTATCGGGGCATCCGTCATCCTCATAAGTTTTGAATATCCCGGCGCCTGTTGCATTACATGTTCCAAAAACAGGTCGTGTATTTTCTCCCTTGCCGAGTGTAGGTTTTCCGTATCAAGGGTGGGTCTTATGTTATCAACGATATACAAAGCGGTTTTTTCCCCGAGGATTTTTTTAACCTCTTCCCTTGCCTTTGAATTCCCAGCATAAATCACGGGCATCTTGTAGGTTGAACCGAATCTGGGTTTTGGATCTGCCGCGGCTATTAGTTCCGCCAATTCAACCACATGTTTAACGGTTCCCCCTTCAACCCCACCGGCAAGCAGTATCATATCCGGCCTCAGTTTTCTTATGAGTTCAACCTTTTCATAAGGTTTTCTCCCGTCGTCTATTGAAATAACCTCCATAACTATTGCACCCGCACCCAGGGCCGCCCTCGCGGCGGATTCGGCCGTCATGCTCTTAACAACACCTACCACCAACATTTGCAAGCCACCACCGGCCGAGGATGTTGAAACATAGGCATTCGTACCCATATCCTCTGTTGGGTTTTCCGTTTTTATTATTTCCCCGTTTTCATCAAGGAGTTTAATTCCCGTTATTTCCTCCAATTCCCTTATCGCATTCCTAACACCAACCGTAACATCCTCAAAGGGCTTTTCCACGGTTGTCGGCGCCTCACCCCTCGCTATAAGCCTCCAACCCTCCTCCCTCTTCTCAATCATTATGGCCTTTGTCGTTGTGCTTCCACAATCAGTTGCTATAAATCTTAAAGGCATCGTGATATTATACGCTTGGAAAGTTTAATACGGGTTTATAATTCCCGTTATGCTAATCCCACTACTTTTGTTGCAGTACGATTACGAGGGAGATTATTACGATTACGATGATGAGGAGGTTTATTACGAGGAGATGAGCAGGAGGGGTAGTTATGTGGTTTTTGGGGCGGGGTACGAGTATTTTATAACGGGTAAAAATCCCAACGCTCCCGTGGGTTTTGTCGGAATAAGGATAATTCGCACGGATGACCCAAGGGCATACTTTACAATTTTGGGAGGAGGGGCTTACAGTTTTACATCCGATTTTTGGCATGCAAGCGCTGGATTACTTTACGAGAGGAGGACTACGAGGTTTGCGGGTAGGTTTGCCTTTCACCTCGGCATAGGAATCCTCGGTGGTTATTACTCTTGGGGTGATGATGGATTACCCTTCCCCGGTGAGGAAAAAAAGCAAGCGCCGGTGTTGGAATTCCCCGTAAGGGCGGCTTTTAGCATGAGGTTTGGGAGTTTTGAAATTATGCCCGAAATATCGGGAGTTCCTGCTATAACGCTGAACATGAACAGCGGGGTTATGGTAAGGGGGATTTTGTATGTGTTCTACGGTCCCGAATCCGAGCAGGAATTCTTTGAAGCACATAGAAAGAAGGAGGAGAGGGAAAAGATCAAGCAAAAGCCGAAATGATATACCTATATGACGCCTTTTGGATATTCCTCTTTGTATTAACGGGTTTTCTTTTCCATTCAACCCTTAATATTGATGCCCTATACAGGTTTCTCATAACATACTGCGGGACATTGGTGTTTTGGCTATTGTCTGCGGAAATGTCTTCTTTGAGAAAAAAACCGTTTGACATCAAAGGCATACTCTTGGCATCCCTTACAACAACACCCTGGTCAATAACCATAAGGTCTTATCTTCTCCAACGCACAATATCACCTATATTCGTATTCGTGATGTTTGCATTTTTCACAATTTTTGCCTTCACTTTTAGGTGGGTTTATTCAAAGATTTTTAAATGAGGAAGTTCATCACATTAACAAAGGTTTATTACGCGTACATGCTTGAATACAGGGCGGAAATTGTGCTATGGATGTTGGCGGGCATATTACCCTTTATCCTTATGGGTATATGGATAAAACTGGCAAACTTGGGCTTTACGAAAATGGGCGAGGTGGATTTCGCGAGGTATTTTTTATCGGTTTTTATAACGCATGAAATCGTTGTTGTATGGGTTATATGGGAATTTGAATCGGCGGTTTTAAACGGAACCTTATCCCCGTATTTATTGCAACCCTTAGACCCCGCTTGGAGGTTTATCATACAGCATATATCGGAGAGGTTGTCAAGGTTGCCCTTTATGTTGGGATTAATAGTGGCATTCTTTATGCTTTATCCGTCGGCCTTCTGGGTACCAAAGTTGGTTGATGTTCTCATATATATACCCGTAGTGATTTTGGTATTTTTGCTCCGGTTTTTGATACAATACACATTGTCCTTTTTGGCCTTTTGGACGGAAAAGGTTAGCCAACTTGAAAACATAAACTTCGCGATTTATATGTTTCTATCGGGATATTTCGCCCCCCTTGATGTATTCCCGAAATTCGCCAAGGATTTGGCATATCTTACACCCTTTCCGTATATGATATACCTCCCGGTTAATATACTAACCGGTAAAGGGGTGGATACTAAGGGGATTTTTATACTCTTGGGTTGGACGGTATTCTTTTGGATCGTTAATAGGCTTGTGTGGAAAGCGGGTTTAAAAAGGTATTCCGCTATGGGTGCATAAACAATCGTTTTCAACTTTAAAATACCCAACGATTATGATTACGGGCACTTGGAGGGTAAAGGTGGGCTTGGCGCAGATGTTGAAGGGAGGGGTTATAATGGATGTCACCTCGCCCGAGCAGGCAAAGATTGCGGAAAGGGCGGGAGCCGTCGCCGTCATGGCCCTTGAAAGGGTTCCCGCGGATATAAGAAAGCAGGGTGGTGTTGCGAGGATGGCCGACCCGGAGATAATACTGAGGATAATGGATGCCGTGAGTATTCCGGTTATGGCAAAGGTTAGGATAGGGCATTTTGTTGAAGCGCAAATATTAGAGGAATTGGGAGTTGATTTCATAGACGAGAGTGAGGTTTTAACGCCTGCGGATGAGGAAAACCACATAGACAAACACAAGTTTAAGGTTCCTTTTGTTTGCGGTGCGAGAAACCTCGGAGAGGCTTTAAGGAGGATCACCGAAGGTGCCGCTATGATAAGGACAAAAGGCGAGGCGGGTACGGGAAATGTGGTTGAGGCCGTGAGGCATATGAGGTTAATCCAAAAGGAAATAAGGAGGCTAACCTCTCTAAGGGAAGACGAACTTTACACAGAGGCCAAAAACCTCCAGGCCCCTTATGAATTGGTGAAATATGTTGCGGAACACGGAAAATTGCCCGTACCAAACTTCGCAGCAGGCGGTATAGCAACCCCCGCGGATGCGGCTTTAATGATGCAGCTGGGAGCCGAAGCGGTTTTTGTGGGTAGCGGCATATTCAAATCCTCAAATCCCGAAAGGATGGCCTCAGCCATCGTTGAAGCCGTGGCATATTACGATAATCCAAAGGTGTTGGCGAAGATATCCGCAGGCCTCGGACAACCCATGAGGGGAATAGATATAAGGGAGTTGGAGGAAAAGGAACTATTGCAGACAAGGGGGTGGTAGTGAAAATAGCGATAACAAACCAGAAAGGGGGAGTTGGAAAGACAACAACCGCGGTTAATCTGGCCGCCGCTTGGGCATTAATGGGTTATAGGGTTTTACTTGTGGATGCCGATTCCCAAGCGAATGCGAGTATTGGCTTGGGTTTGGATAGAAAGGAACCAAACCTATACGATGCCCTTGCCGGGAATTTAAGTGTAAAGAGCGTAATATACAGGACGAGGTTTAACGGCTTGGATTGCATACCCTCTACGCCGGACCTCATAGGTATAGAGGGGATTTTTAAAGAGAAGAAAGACTGGGAATACTCCTTAAAGGACATTTTAAGTGGATTGCAATACGACTGGATAATTATAGATACACCCCCATCTTTGGGAACGCTTACCGTTATCTCCTTGGCAGCAGCGGATAACATAATTATACCCGTTCAGGCGGAATATTACGCCCTTGAAGGTTTGGGGCAACTCTTGGAAACGGTAAAATATATTCAAGGGACGGTTAATCCCAAACTCGGAATATTGGGAATCCTCATTACGATGTACGATAAGAGGGTTAGGTTATCCCAAGAGGTTTATGAGGATATATACGGGCATTTTAAGGATAAGGTTTTTAAAACTGTGATACCGAGAAATATAAAGTTGGCCGAGGCTCCGAGTTTTGGCCTACCAGCCATATTTTATGCCCCCGATTCCCACGGCTCTTATGCGTATATGGAGTTGGCAAAGGAAATAGTTGATTTGTTGAGAAATGAAAAGAGCAGGAAGATTGGGTAGGGGATTGGCCTCCATACTCTCAATAAACGAAGATATAGACATTCAAAAACTTATTCCAATTGAAGATATAGTCCCTAACCCCAATCAACCGAGGAAGAGGTTTTCTGAAACCGAACTATATGAGTTGGCGGAATCCATTAAAAAGTATGGCGTATTGCAGCCCATTTTGGTTAGGGAAAGGGATGGGAAATACGAAATCGTTGCCGGGGAGAGGAGGTGGAGGGCGGCAAAAATAGCGGGTTTAACGAGAATCCCCGCAATAGTTAAGGAGTTTTCTGACGAAGAAGTTTTATTGGTTTCATTGGTTGAAAACCTGCAAAGGGAGGACCTGAATCCCGTTGAGAGGGCGAGGGCAATAAAGATACTGAAAGAAGAATTAAACCTGACGGATGACGAAATAGCGAGGTGCTTGGGAAAGAGTAGGAGTGCAATTACAAACATTTTGAGGATTTTAAATCTACCCCTTGATGTCCTTGATATGTTAGCCGAGGGGAAGATAACCGAAGGGCACGCGAGGGTTCTTTTGAGGTTACAATCCCCCTCCGAAATGGTAGAATGGGCTAAAAGGGTGGTGGAGGAGAATTTAAGTGTTAGGGATTTGGAAAACCTTATATCCCCTTCTCAAAAGAAAACCAATACCGATGGGGAGTTTGTAAAAGATATTGTTAATAAGATTAGGGAAAAGGGGTTAAACGCTAAGGTTAAAAAAACCAAAAGGCATTTCTCGGTAGAAATCAGGTTTTCATCCGAAGATGAGGTAAGGAGGTTTGTTGATTTTTTACCCAATTTGAAAAATGTTGAGTAAAGAACTTTTGGAGGTTATTGCTTGCCCTAAGTGTAAGGGGGATTTGGTTTATTGCCCCAAAATGAACGAGTTGAGGTGCCCGAAATGTAAGTTAAAATATCGTATAGAAGATGATATACCGATTCTGTTAATTGAGGAGGCCGAGGAGTTTAAGGAAGATGAGCCTTGCGAATAAATACCGGCCAAAGGATTTTTCGGAAGTTGTAGGTCAGGAGTTAATAGTAAGGGTTTTGATGAGGGCGTTGGATAAAAAGGAAATCCCCCATTCAATCCTTTTAGCCGGACCAAGGGGTATAGGGAAGACCACGATAGCGAGGCTTTTTGCAAAGGGTTTAAACTGCGAATTGGGACCAACATCAAAACCCTGTAATAAGTGTAGATTTTGCAATGAGTTTAACGAAGGTAAAAGTCCGGATATTATAGAAATAGATGCCGCTTCCAATCGCGGTATAGAAAACATAAGGGAGATACAAAATCAGGCGAGGTTTTTGCCCTTGGCGAGGTATAAGGTTTATATTATAGATGAGGCGCATATGCTAACAAACGAGGCTTTTAATTCGTTATTAAAAATCCTTGAAGAACCGCCACCTTATATAGTCTTTATTTTAGCCACAACAGAACCCAACAAAATCCCACCAACGGTTATGTCAAGGCTCCAGAAGTTTGCCCTAAAACCGCATTCCATAAGCGCAATAGTAAGCAGGTTAAAGCAGGTTTGTTCAAAGGAGGGTATATTCGCGACGGATCAGGCTTTACGCATGATAGCGCAGAGGGCTGAGGGGAGCCTCAGGGATGCCCTCGTTTTGTTGGAGCAAGCGGCGATATTTTCGGATAAGCATATAACCGAAGAGGAGGTTTCCCAAATGCTCGGGGTTGTTCCGAATGAGAGGTATTCACAACTCTTAGAAGATATTTCAAAAGGAGATTTTAAGTCCGCAATATCAAAGGTTGATAAAATTTTAGAGGAGTTCTCACCCCAAGAGTTTGCAAGCGGTTTTGTAAAGTTTTTGGAAGAATCTTTGTTAAGAAAGGATGAAAATTTAACCTTTGAAGAAAAGACCATCCTTTTGAGGATGGCCCTGGATATGGAATACCATTTAAGGGATACATTTTCTCCGCACTCTTGGATAGTGTATGACCTTGCGAGGATGTGTTCCTTTAAGAGGGTAGTTAATATAAACGAGGTTAGTAAGTTATTCGGTATCCCGGAATACGAAGTTGGTGAAAGGGAAACAAAAGCGGAACCCGTAAATGTTGAACCCTTGGAGGTGTTGAGGGGTAAAAGCCCATCCTTGGCCGCATATTTAGAGGGTTGTAATTATTCCGTTGAGGATGGGGTTTTAAAAATCATAGTTCCGGATAATGTGGTTAAGAGTAAAATGGAGAATGGTTTGGAACTTTTAAAAGAAGCCTTTGGGGTAAAGGAAGTAAATGTTCAGGTTAGGAAAATTGAAGAAAGGAAGTTGATGGATATATTTGAAAGCATTCGCAAGGATTGGGAAAAATTGTAGTATAATCATCCGTAAAATACCCAACTCATGATAAGCACATTTAAGGATGTCTATGAAGATTTAAAGGAGGCAATGCTTTATGAGGAAACCATAAGGAAGGGCTTGGGATATCTCGCAAACAACGGGGCATTAATAGTGGATACCACACCCTATACCGGGAGGTCTCCAAAGGATAAATTCGTTGTTAGGGATGAGAATACCGAAAACCTTATTTGGTGGGGAGAGGTGAATCAGCCCTTTGATCCCGATAAATTTGAAAGGTTGAAGGAAAAGGTTATAAATTACCTATCCGAAAGGGAAGTGTATATTGAAAACCTCTTTGTGGGAAACCATCCCAATTACAAACTCGGTGTTCGGGTTATAACCGAAAGTCCTTGGCACGCCCTTTTTGCGAGGAATATGTTTATAAGGCCTGAGAAGGGTGAGTTAAAAGGTTTCCAACCCTTTATAGAAATCTACCACGCACCATTCTTAAAGGCCAAGCCCGAAGAGGATGGTACAAGGAGTGAGGTTTTCATAATCCTAAACCTTACAAAAAGGGAGATAGTAATAGGGGGAACCCCATATGCCGGGGAGATAAAGAAGTCCGTTTTCACATTTTTAAACTATTACTATCCCGTAAACGGGGTTTTATCCATGCATTGCGGGGCCAACATGGGAAGGGAAGGAGATGTTGCCCTTTTCTTCGGCTTATCCGGTACTGGAAAAACTTCCCTTTCAACCGACCCGGAAAGGCCTTTAATAGGGGATGACGAGCACGGATGGGCCGAAGACGGGATTTTTAACTTTGAAGGCGGTTGTTATGCAAAGGTAATAAGGATAGACCCCGAAAAGGAAAGGGAGATATATAATGCTTCCACGAGATTCGGCGCGATATTGGAGAATGTGGTTTTTAACCCAGATACGAGGGAGGTTGATTTTGATTCCTCGGAAAAGACGGAAAATACAAGGTCTTCCTACCCGATACACTTTTTGGATAACATAGTTCCCGAGGGTAGGGGAGGACATCCCAAAAATATATTCTTTTTGGCCCTTGACGCCTACGGCGTATTACCCCCAATAGCAAAACTCGAACCGGAACAGATAATAACATACTTCTTAGCGGGATACACTTCAAAAATAGCGGGAACGGAAAGGGGTATAAACGAACCACAAATGACATTTTCCGCCTGTTTCGGAGCCCCGTTTTTGCCATTAAATCCCAAGATTTACGCCGATATGCTTGTGGAGAAGGTTAAAAAGCACAATGTGGATGTTTGGTTGGTAAATACGGGATGGATAGAGGGGCCTTATGGTGTCGGGCATAGGATAGACATAAACTATACCCGCAGGTTGATTTCGGCGGCTTTAAAGGGTGAGATACAGGAGTTTGTAAGGGATGAGATATTTGGTGTTTTGATACCCAAGAGGGTTGAGGGTATTCCCGATAGGATTTTAATGCCCATAAACGGTTGGAGCGATAAGGATAAGTATAGGGAAAACGCCAAAAGGATAAAGGGACTTATAGAGGAAAACGCCAAGAAGTTTATATAATTTTACACAGGATAAACCTTACAACCTTAGCCACCCTGTCGTTTATTAGTTTATAATCGTATTCCTTTGCATAGTTCATTTCCTCTTTGGCTTTTGACAATCGCAGTTTTAACCTTTCACCGCTTTCCCCCCTATTTTTAAGTCTCCTTTCCAATTCCTCTAAGGAGGGTGGCATGAGGAAAACGCTTATAAACCTGTAATTATTATCCCCCTTGAAAACCTTTTCCAATGCCCTTTTACCGTTCACATCAAGGGTTAAAACCACATTTTTCCCCATTTTAAGGTTTTTATATAGGTTTTCCTTTGGAACACCGTAGTAATTTCCATAAATTTCCGCCCATTCAAACAATTTACCCTCATCAATCCATTTGATAAATGTTTCCCTACTAACAAAGTAATAATCCACCCCTTCCC
Source organism: uncultured bacterium (assembly GCA_964426895.1). Taxonomy (GTDB): domain Bacteria; phylum Hydrothermota; class Hydrothermia; order LBFQ01; family LBFQ01; genus Caldipriscus. Next base: position 3,105 of record CAYRSH010000026.1, on the reverse strand, counting down.
TTTCATTGGGTCTTTTCGGCCTTGTGGTTGCGGTCGTTATGTGTTCAAAACCGAACCTTTTTAATTCCCTTGCTATCGTGGTTTTACCACCACCCGACGGGGATGATATTACCAAAATTATGGGTTTTTTCATTATAAGAGATAAACCTCTACTTCCTGCTCCTCCTGAATTCCAAACATATCCGGGGTTATATGTATTAACGCATCGCATAATAGATAGTTTTCTTCATCCGGGTTTAGGATTTCAACCAAACTATCATCCGTTATCCTTGCGGGTATAAAAATGCTTTTACCCCCAAGGGTTCTTTGATATGAATTTGCGGACTGTAAATACATCTTTTTCTGATAAGGGTTTGCCGAACCGAAAGCCGATCTCAATGCCGGAAGTATAAAAACATATGTGGCAACTATTATATCCGACAGGGAACCGTTAATATAAAACCCAGCCGTTCCCCGATTATCTACGAAGAAAGCGAGGTTCGAAGCGGGTTTTTGTTCCACCTTTGAAACCAAAAACTCCACCCTTTGGGGCCTGTTAGAGGTTATTATAAAATCCGCTTTACCATATCCCAACTTAAAACCCTCTTCAACAACTATAAGGGTTAAAAGTTTCCTTATATTATCGTCTTCCAAATCTATCCGGATTACGGGTTTCCTATGAACGCTTACCCGTTTGATATTAAACATCTTCGCAAATATTAACCTCCTGCTATCTATCCTCTCCCCCTTTTCAAGAACTATGCTTCCATCGCTTGAAATTACGGGTTTTGATGTGTAAAAACCCAAGGCTTCACCCAAAGATATTTCTATCTCTTCCGTTTTTTTTATATTCCCCATTATATAAGCCTGAGCCTCAAAGGGGTTCATTTCATATTAAGTATGGTGTAAAGGGTTTCGGATACACCGTTTGTAAAATCTAAGAATGTCTTGGGATAAACGCCTATCCAAACAACAAAGATTAAAAGCAAAACGAGTATAAACAATTCCCTATACGATAAATCTGGCATTTTCGCGCTTTCCGGATCCAATTCCCCAAATATAACCCTTTTAACCAGTGAGAGCATATAAACGGCCGCCACTATCACACCCGGAACCGCAAAATACCCCCACAAAGGTTCGTATTGATATGCACCTATTAAACACATAAACTCCCCGACAAATCCCGAAAGTCCGGGCAAACCAATGGATGCCAACGACATTATAACAAAGAATGTGGATAAGTTGGGTACGGACTTCCCTATACCCGAATATTCCCTTATAAGCCTTGTATGCCTCCTCTCATAAAGCATCCCGACCAAAAAGAACAATGCCCCCGTTACCAAACCGTGGCTTATCATGACGATTACCGCACCCTGAAAGCCTATGGGATTTCCTGATGCCAAACCCAACATTGCAAAACCCATATGTGCTACGGATGAGTATGCTACGAGTTTTTTCATATCGGACTGTACCCATGCCATAAGACCTCCGTATATTATTCCAATGATTGCCAAAACGGCTATAAGGGTGCGGAAGGATTCAAAAGCATCTGGAAACATTGGAATGGAATACCTCATAAAACCGAATATACCCATCTTTAATAGAATACCGGCAAGGATTACGGAACCCGCCGTAGGAGCCTCAACATGGGCATCCGGAAGCCAAGTATGGAATGGAAACATGGGAACCTTTATTGCAAAACCAAAGGAAAATGCCAAAAACAACAAACTCTGGATATATAAGGCCAATTTTGGAGTTTCATTAACGAGATATGTATAATCAAAGGTTCCATAATTCAAAAACAGCCATATAAGTGCCACCAACATAGGCACGGAGCCTATGGCGGTATATATGAGGAACTTAAAGGCCGCATAAACCCTGTTTTCGTGTCCCCACAAGGCTATGAGGATAAACATGGGTATTAACTGAGCCTCCCAGAATATGAAGAATTGTATAAGGTTTAAACTGGCAAACACGCCTATCATGGCGGTTTCAAGTGCGAGCATTGAAACCACATACTCCCTTATCTGGTGCTTGATGTAGTTGTAAGAAGAAACTATACCGAGAAAGGTTAAGAATGTGGTTAAAACTATTAGCACAAGGGCTAATCCGTCTATTCCCACATAGTACGGGGCGTTTTCTAATCCCAAGAAGACATATTTTTCCAAAAACTGAAATTCCGAAGCCTTTCCAAAATCAAAATAGTATACGAGGAAAAGGGATAAAACGAATTCAAAAAGCGCAACCACGGTTCCATAAGCCCATACCCTCCTATTCCACGAGGGATCAAAGAACAATACCGGTATAGCGGCCAATAGGGGAAAGAAAACTATCAGGCTAAGCATAAGCGGGTATTATACCCCCGTTTATCGTATTCTTTTGTTTATAACCTTACCCTTTTCAAGCAAGGGAATATAAACGGTTTTCCCATCAAACCCTATACCCGCGGGTGTTGTCAAACCCTTTGCTATAACCACATATTTACCGTCCGGTGTTAATTGAATAACATTTCCGGATTCAAATCCCGATGCTATTATGGATCTACTCTCCTCGTCATAAACTATTCCATCACCTCCGTTTATATCCTCGCTTACAAGTAGTGTATCAATTTTCTTACCATCCCACCTTAAAATCCTTCCGGGTTTCGTGAATGTTATTATATACAAATTTCCGGAAATATCAAGGGTTAGACCGTTGGGCTTTTCAACTCCCAAAACCTTTTTCACACTTTTCGTGTTTATATCAACCTCATAAATCGCATTCCCATAGGTATCGCTAACATATAATTTTTCACCCTTGTAGCAGGTTATACCGTTTAAAAATTCAGCCTTGAAATCCTTAGGCCCCACCAAAAGGAAAACCGCCGATTTATCCTTTACAGCCCATATCCTATCAACATCGGCCACATACAACACCCCCTTGCAATATGCCAACCCCTTAGGGTCATTTAAATACGACGCATATACCTCCCAATTCCTCCCCCTTTTTACATAAACCTTCCCGTCCCTTTTATTGAACTCACCTATATCGCTTACGAATATTTTACCTCCAACCCATAATACCGTTTCCGGATGGACAAAAAAGGATAAAATGGCTACCATAGTAGGGAATTTTAAGCCCGAAAAA
>CAYRSH010000025.1:15533-23034 GCA_964426895.1 uncultured bacterium | reverse complement strand
AAGTGTTCGGGAATCTCCAATAGTGTAAAAACCCCCGGGGGTCGCCGAACGGTTTGTATATGGCTTTATTGTTAAGAAAACTCATTTATAACGCAAAAATAATGTCTTAAATAAAACGCAAACAACCTTTTCAAAAAGGAGGTTGCCGAACATTATATAAAGTCAATTACAGAGCCCCAAAATGAATTAAAAACGCAAATGAAATAATACTTATTAAAACGCAAACAGCCACACACTTGAAACGGCACAAAACTGCTAATTAACCAACTTACAAAAATGAAAAATTTTTCGGCTGGGAAAATCGGGCATTTGTAGGTATTATTCCAAGGTTTTTAAAATTTTCTCATATCCTTTTAAAGCCTCTTCGGGTGATAATATACCCTTTAAAACCGGTTCCATAACTTCCGTGGCAAAATACCTCCTACCCCTCATCCAAATCTCCATTTTGGGTTCATATGTTGCCCTTTCAATCTGTTTAAACACGGGTATTAATTCTTTTGGGGCGAGGTTGATTTTGGTTATAGGTGAATAGCCCGTTCTTGAAGACCAAAACATCTGAATACTATCCGTTAAAAACAAACTTACAAAATTAACCACCTCTCTGTACTCATCTTGCCTATGCCCTTTAAAAATCGTTAAGTTCGTTCCGGAGATAACAACCGAATCGTATTTATCAACGGGTATGGGTACAACCCCCATTTTAAATTTTACCTTGGGTTTCATAAACGCATAGGATACCGATGTAGCCCAAATCATTAGAACTTTTTGGGATGCAAAATCGTCCTGATGACTATAACCCGAACCCAAATACGCACACGAATCAACCAAAACCAAATTCCTTAAATAATTCAGCGCCTCCAAACCCTCAGGAGAATTAAAGTTTATATCCTTTCCACCCTTTTGCTTAAAAATCGTATAAAAAATCCAAGGGTCTATTGAAAAGGCAAAACCCCATATACCCTTCCTTTTGGCATTAATGCAAACTTCTCTCAATTCATCCCATGTTTTCGGAACCTTCAAACCAAGGCTGTCCATAAGGTTGGCATTGTAGAAAATAACCGGAACACTTTTGTTAAAGGGAATTGAGATTAAAACCCCCTTGTATTTAACCTCTTCCAAGAGTTTTGGATGTATTTTATTTATAACACTATCCGGCAAAACGCTATCTATGGGTATAACCAATCCTTTCTTATAAAACTCAACAGCCCAAGAAGGGAAGGTTTGGGATATTAAGGGTAATCTTTTGGATATGGCGAAAGATATAAGCCTTTGAGATAGCGTGTTATAACTCCCGAGATTTACCTCCTTTAATTTGGTTTTTGATACTATATAGGATACGGCATCCCCAAGGGGACCTCCCATGGCATGCCAAAACTGATAGTCCGTATTGGGTTTTTGACAACCCACAATAAGGAGTATTAATAAAATCCTTCTCATAATTCTCCGGTTTATAACTGGCTTGGGATTATACGGTTGCTTGGTATAAGGCATTACCGCCATATAATACCCACTTATGAAAAGGGTAGCGATTTTGTTAATCGTAGGATTAGGAATTTATAACTTTTATTCCTGCACCACGGCAGGCGAGAAGAAACCAAAAATTACCCCCGAAGAGGCAAGGGATTCTATGAAGGTTTGGTATGCCATAGGCAAGGATTACCTTAATAAGGCGGAAGATAATAGGGCGGAATATGAGGATGCCATTAGAAATTTTAGAAAAGCCCTATATTATGCATCACAGATTTCGGATAAAAAGGACACCCTTTTTAAACACCTATTGGTGGATTATGCATATGCGTTTTTAAGGAACAAACAATTGGATTCATCGGAATACTATTACAGAAAACTTATAGAGGTTGATTCTACGGATCCGAGGAGTTGGCAGGGTTTGGGATTTTTATACGGTATAGTGAATAAAGATTATGAAAAGGCTGAGGAGTTTTATAAAAAGGCTTTGACATTTTCCCCGGATAACCCGGATGTTTTGTTCGGCTTGGCAAAGGTATATGAGCTCTCCGGCAGACAAGATAAAGCCAAGGAGATATACGAAGAGGCCATAAAGAAAAATCCGCAAAATGTTGCGTTAAACAAATCTTATGGAAGGTTTTTGTTTGAGGCGGGTAATTATAAGGAGGCTATAAAGTATCTTGAAAATGCGTATAACTTGGCCGAAAAGAAGGACGACAAAAAACTTTTAGAAATGCTCGTAGATGCGTACAGAAAGGCTTGGGATAACGATAAATCCATAGATATGAAAAAGGCCTTGGAATATGCAAACATTTTAGTCTCTTTGGAACCCGATAACTATTCTTATTACTTAAAGCGTGCGGATATATATGAAGCGTTGAAACAACTTAAAAATGCGATTGAGGATTATAACAAGGCTTATGAATTAAACCAGAATGCAAAGGTGCTTTTGGTAAAACAGGCGTTTTTGTATAACGAACTCGGTAATAAGGCCGAGGCAGAAAGGTTGGCCAAAGTGGTGGCTACGGATAAGGAGATAGAAGATAATATCCGGGCATCCGCATGGGCTTTAATAGGTGATATAAGGCAAAATGTGGCCATAAGCCTTTACAATTCCAAAAAATACGAGGATGCCGTATCTACATTTGATAGCGCTTTGGCGGCTTATCAACAGGCCCAATTATTGGGCGATCAGAAGTGGAAAGATTATGCAACAAAGCAAATACAAAGAGTTCAGGCCTTACGCACAAAGGCCTGGCGTAAATGGAAGAGGATCGACTGATGTTTTGGTTTTAAATGTGGCGTATGAGGCCATAGGTTTAACTTCCATTAGAAGGGCTATAAACCTTTTGTTGAAGAACAAAGCAGAAAGTTTGGTGGTATATAATAGACAAATAAGGAGTGCAAAATTGAGCATTTCTGTGCCAAGTGTAATAAGGTTGAAATATTACATAAGGCCGTTGTATAAGAGCACCCATCCGACAAAGAGAAACATTTTTATAAGGGATAGGTACCGTTGTCAGTATTGCGGTTCGGATAAAGACTTAACCATAGACCACATAATCCCAAAGGTTAGGGGTGGTAAAGACACTTGGACCAACTTGGTATGCGCTTGCAAGAAGTGTAATAATAGAAAAGGGAATTTAACACCCGAAGAAGCGGGAATGAAACTCCTATCAAAGCCCAGAAAGCCGTCATATATTGAACTTATGATATTGGCAAAGAGGGAAATACCAGAGGAATGGACGGAATTCCTTTACTTCAAACCCTAAGGTTTGCATTTATTCCCGCATATATATTTGGCATAGGTTATTTATTATCAAAGTTTTTATTGAAAAGGGGGGATTTCACATCATCAGTTTTTTTGTCCCTTTCAATCTGGTCGGTTATAGGTTGGTTTTCCTCAGGGTATTTGGAATATATTACTTGGATTTTAACCCTTATTGGTTTTTTGGGATTGTTTATCGGTATTAAGGATTTAATTTCGGATGGAGAAAGTGTCTTGGGGTTTTTAGTAGCTATTCTTTTGAGATTTCTGGTAGTTTTACCTTTAACATTTCCATACGGAAACGATACGATAATGCACACATACACCACATATACCATTGTAAAACATGGTGGGTTTTTTCCAAACTTTGAACCTTTCGGATTCGGAGGTAATGGGAGTTTTAATCTCGGATTTCACTTCATTTCAGCAACCCTTAGTTATATAACGGATTTAAACGCTTTGAATTCCGTAATATTGGCAGGATATGTATTTTGGGGGGCATATTTCTTAGCTATAAATACCTTCCTCAAAGACTGGAAAACTTCAATGGTTATAACATTTATAACCCTTGGCCCATCAACATTTATGGCTTGGGGTGGATTTCCAACCCTCGCCTCTGTATCATTTTCCATATATGCCTTCTCATTATCGGGAACCATTTCCCTACCATTTTGGATGGCTTCGTTTTCAACACATTTTATTCCCTCATCCGTTGCCTTTTTAGCCTACATAATTTCCCGTAGAAGGGATATAAATAAAGCCTTTTTGTTTGGACTTTTAATCGTCGCTTTAATCCTCTTGCCGCAGTATATTACGATTTTAAGGCAAAACTCATCCTTGGAACCTTATGAGAATGCCGTATTAAACACCTTTGTAAAGAGTTCTTTTGTAAAACCCCTAATATTTAATGTTGTGTATCTCTTATTGGCGTTTATTGGGTATAAAAAGTTTGACTGGTTAAGGGAAAAAATACCCCCTTGGGTAATCTTTTTACCCATCGTATTTGGTGTATTATCCTACCTTTTGGCGGTTTTTGATTTAAGGCCCCATCATATAAAGAGTTTCTATATGGGGAGGTTGTTTGTCCCGTTGATTATACCGGCTCTTTTCGGGTTAAAGTGGATAATTCAAAGGTTTAAGGTTTTGTATATACCCGTATTCTTAGTCGGTTTGGCGTTGGTTTATAATGCCCACAAAAATTATAAAAAAGACCCCGATATATGGTCTTATGTATCTACATTTAAACCCGATACCCTTTGGACTTATGTGAAGTACGGGACGGAAGAATCGTTTCTGCCAGCCTTTGGAGTTCCGGCATATTATTCGCACTATATAATTACGCAACTTTACGATGTAAAGGAATTTGCCATTAAAAAGAGATTTGGATATGTCTTTTTACGGGATAAAGAAAGGAATAAAAAGGTTTTAGAGGTTGTTAAAAGGGATGGAATCCTTATAAGGGATTTTGGGAAGTTAAAGGTTTATAAACTCAAAAAACCGGTTATGGGAAGTTCCCTCATCCAATAATGACTTTTGCGAGAATAAAATAAGTTGAGTATGTTATAACATCGCCGAATGTTGTGATAAAAGGCACATCCGCACCTGCTGGGTCTATTTTCAAACTCCGGAGTATTAAAGGTAAGACTATACCTATAGTTGCGGCCGTGATACAGGAAACGGCAGAGGACATACCAACGACGAAGGCGAGTTTTAACCAAAAATTCCCCCTTATTAAAGAGATTAAGAACATCCCAAAGCCCACGGCAAAAGCGAGGAGGATTACCGTAGCGAATTCCTTAAAGAAAACATTTAAAAAACCCCTAAAACTCCTTTCAATTTCACCAGTTGCTATCGCCCTAATGGTAAAAACGGATGACTGAGAACCTATTATTCCCGTAGTGTTTGCGAGGTTTGGTAAGAAAAAAACTAATATCGGTATATGCGCTATAACGTCTTCAAAACTGTGTAAAACCCATCCGGATATGTTTCCCAAGATAATCATAACCACCAATGGTAGAAACCTCTTTAAAAACCTTTCCTTCAAAGATTGTGTGAAATAACGGGCTTCAGGGTCAATCATACCCACAACCCTGTATATGTCTTCGCTCGCGGATTCCTCAATAACATCCAAAATATCATCAACCGTAATTATTCCCAAAAGCCTATTGCCCTTATCAACAACGGGTAAAGCAAACAAATCGTAATCCGAGATTATTTTTGCGGCGAGTTCTATATCGTCATAAGCGGAAACCGTGGGTGTTGATTCAACCAAGTTTATTATCCTTTCATTGCTATCGTGCTTTATCAAATCCGTAAGTTTTACATACCCTTTTAGTATCTCGTTTTTGTCCAAAACATATATGTTTAGCATCAACTCGTCCGATATGTCTAAGTTCCTAAGTTTGTTTATTACATCTCCAACGGTATCACTATCATAACACGATGCAAAATCCGTACTCATGTATCTACCTGCCGAATTTTCCGGATAGTTTAAAACCCTAAGGGCTATATCCTTTTCTTCTTCCGGCAATAGGGATATTATCGTTCTAACCATTTGCGGTGGGAGTTCTTCAAACAATGCGGTTCGGTCATCGGGGTCCATTTCCTCAACTATTTTTGCCAATTGTTCGTCCGTAAAGCCTTTTAAAATCTTCTCCAAATTTGTACCTTCAAATAGCGATAAAACCTCTGCGGCCTTTTCGGTATTCAAAAGCCTTAAAACTATTATAGCCTCGGATGTTTCAAGGTTTTCTATAATGTCCGCTATTTCCGCCGGATGCAATTCGTTTAACAAGAGTTTTATTGCCTCAAACTCTTTTGCCTTTATATGCTCTTTTATCTCCGGAAGTAAAAGATTAACAATGTTCATAAGGGTTCAAGATCCGCCAAAAAATGCCTTAAATATGGGGGTTCGTATGTTATTCTATAACCCCTCAAAGTTTCCTTTCTCTCATAGATCCTTGCCAAAACATCAACAACATAGTCCATATGGCTTTGGGTGTACATCCTCCTCGATATTGCAAACCTAACAAACTCAAATTTTGCCCTATCCTTGAACATTAAAGAACCCACTTCAACCGTTCTAACCCCCCCTTCTCTATAAATCTCAACCGCTAAGGAATGGGCTGGGAATTGTTCTTTTGGTATATGCTTTAACTTTTCCGAAACCTCAATGTATGCCGCATGCCCCCCGGGAGGTAGCATAACATCCCAACCAACCTCCTTTAACCTTCTGGTTAGGTACTCAACCTGTCCCGTCCTATATTCAAGATACCTTTCATCCCTTGATTCCAATAAACCGACCGCAAAACTTTCCAAATCCCTACCGGAAAGCCCACCGTAATGGATAAATCCCTCCCATAAAATGAGTAGCTCCTTGGCCTTTAAGGTTTTATCCGGGTCTTTAAACGCCAAAAATCCCCCCATGTTTGAAAGCCCATCCTTCTTAGCACTCATAAATGCACCATCACAATACTTAAAGGATTCCCTAATTATATCTTTCACCTCCCAATCCTTATATTTCGGATTTCTCTTCTTAACGAGGTAGGAATTTTCCGAAAGCCTGCAAGCATCTATGATTAACGGAACATTATACCTCTTGCAAATGTTATACGCCTCTATTAAATTATCAAGGTCGACGGGTTGTCCTCCCCCCGTATTGTTGGTCATAACCATAACCACAAGGGATATGTTTTCACGACTTAAAAGGCTTTCAAGTTCTTTAAGGTTTATGTTCCCTTTAAACGGATGGTTTTCTTCAAGACTTTTTGCCTCGGGTATCGGTATATCGTAAATAACCGCACCATAACTTTCAAAGTTTGCCCTCGTCGTATCAAAGAGGGTGTTTGAAACCACCTTGGCGCCTTCAAAGAGGAATAAAGATGCTATTATCTTTTCAGCAGCCCTTCCCTGATGTACGGGTATTGGGTCTTCAAAATCGGAATACTCATATATAGCCTCTTTTAGTTTAAACCAACTCCTCGGGCCTGCATAGGATTCATCGGCCACCATCATTGCACTCCACTGCTCCTGGGATAGCGCACCCGTTCCGGAATCCGTCAAAAGGTCTATAAAAACCTTTTCCGATGGTATTTTAAAAAGATTGTATTTTGCCTCCTTTAATATTCTCTCCCTTTCCTCTTTATCGGGAAGGCTTATAGGTTCAATTACTTTAATCCTAAAAGGTTCAACGGGATGTTTCATAAGGGTGATATTCTAACGATGTTTTATTAACTTGCCGTGTGGTCGTATAAAGCATAAAGTGAT
>CAYRSH010000025.1:0-15433 GCA_964426895.1 uncultured bacterium | reverse complement strand
TATTCTAACGATGTTTTATTAACTTGCCGTGTGGTCGTATAAAGCATAAAGTGATGTGGAAAATACACATTAATCCCCTTTTATGGGTTCCTCGGTCAACTTTGCAATGGATTCGGTTATGTTAAACTGGATTGCCGTATCGTATCCCTTATCTCATGCAATATTTCTCGTTCCATAGAAAGCGGTATCAACATCCGCTACCTTGCCTATTTGTTTCCGAATTTTACAGGGAATCGGCAGTGTAATGATATTTGGCACGGGGGTAGCGATCCTTACTAAGGTTTTGGCCCTCAAAGTGCGGGTTTGATTTTAGTATTCCAATAGTTGCCTCAATGGGAATATTATTAACGACCTTAGGACCCTCCATTTTCACCTTTCTAAACGAAAAAACAAGCATGGAGTTTATCATAGCCAATTTAATTCTCATCGGTTTTGGCCTTGCTTTTTTCTCATCCCCAAATACAAATGCTGTGATGAGTTCTGTTGATAAAAGATTTTACGGAGTGGTGTCAGGAACGCTTGGAACAAAATCATACCTAAATACTATTCACTTCTTTTAAGTAGCGTATTTGCTTCACCCAAAATGTAACCGAAAGGAATAAGGTAAAGGAGCGTTTGATGAAGCAAAAAGAAAAATAGAGGGGGCTAAAAAATTATACCCATCCAAGTTGGTCTCAGAAACGATAATATTAACACCCTTAAAATTCCCATATATGACCGAAAAGAAAACCGTTATAACCCTTGAAGATGTTAAGGCAAACCAAAAGGTCAAGGCTTTAATCCAAAAGGCGGATAAAAACCTTGAAATGTTGGGTTATACGGAACACGGGGAAAGGCATGTATCTTGGGTTGCAAAGAACGCCGGTAGGATTATGAGAAAATTGAACTATCCGGAAAGGAGGGCACAATTAGCCGAAATAGCGGGTTATCTCCACGATATAGGGAATGCGGTTAATAGGATCGGGCATGAGAGTACCGGCGCCCTGCTCGCTAAGGATATACTTTTGGAGATGGGTATGCCCTTTGAGGAGGTTTTGGAAATAATGGCGGCCATTGGAAACCATCACGAGGAAAGCGGTTATCCCGTTTCTGATATAGCGGCCGCTTTAATATTAGCGGATAAAGCCGATGTGCATAGAACGAGGGTTAGACCCCAGAATAGAACCCCATACGCTTTAAGCATGGATATACACGATAGGGTCAATTATGCGGCAACGCTTTCAAGGATAGAGGTAGATCCCAACAGTAGGATAATAACCTACAACATTGAAATAGATATAAACATATCGCCGGTTTTTGAGTACTTTGAGATTTTCTTAAACAGGTTGATAATAGCCAGAAAAGCCGCGGTGGTTTTGAACAGCGAACTACACCTTTATATAAACGGTTTAAGGGTGGCATGACGGATACGCATTGCCATTTAAACGACGAAAAGTTTAAGGGGGATTTAAAAGAGACCATAAACAGGGCTTTTGAATGGGGTGTTAAAAGGATTGTGGTTGTTGGATACGATGTAAAATCATCGGAAAAAGCGGTAAGAATATCCGAGGAGTTTAATGGATTATATGCAACCGTTGGACTACACCCCTATGAGGCGGCTAATTATGGTGAAGGCGATTTAAAAATTATAGAGGAATTTTTAAAACATCCAAAGGTGGTGGCCGTTGGCGAAATAGGTTTGGACTATTTCAGGGGACCTGATGATAAAAATGCCCAGAAAGACCTTTTTATAAAACAAATAGAAATCGCAAAGATTTACAAAAAACCCGTGATTTTACATGTTAGGGATGCCTTTGAGGATGTGTTTGATATTGTTAAAAAATACCCAGATATGAACTTCGTTTTCCACTCATTTTCGTTTGGAGAAAAGGAGATAAAGAAAATCCTATCCTTTGAAAACTTTTATGTTTCGTTTTCCGGTATGATAACCTTTGTTAGGGATGTAGAGAAGGCGGCAAAAATTTCTCCAAAGGATAGAACACTGGTTGAAACCGACAGCCCATATTTAGCGCCCGTTCCCATGAGGGGTAAGAGGAACGAACCCGCGTTTGTAAAGTTTGTTGTGGAAAAACTTGCAAAAATTTGGGGCATTTCTTTTGAAGGGTGTGAGAAGATAACGGACGAAAATGCAAGAAGGGTTATGGGTTTTAGTTAAGGTCATATTGCTTATTGTTTTTCTCGCTTCGTCTTTTATAATTTCCGGAAGTGAGATTGCTTATTTTTCTGCACATTCTCCTTCAAACTTGGCATATAGGAGAACTTTCGGACTTTTAATAACTATACTGATACTTAATAACATCTCAAATTCCTTTATATCGGGTTTAACATCCGAGATTATACCCCTATCGGGTATAGTGGTTTCTTTGATTTCAACAGTTGTTATAACCTTAATTGGCGAACTCATTCCAAAAAGGTTGGCCCTAACATATCCAAAACCCTTTATATTATTAACCTCTTGGATATACGAGATCTTAACCCTTCCCCTCTTTTGGGTAAATTTGAGGTTTCACGGGGCAACCGTTAGGATAACAAAACATGCGCTAATAGATAGTTTTGCGGATATATTATACCATTCAGAGATTTCAAAGGATGAGAGGATTTTACTCGCAAAAACCATATATGCAATACATTCAAGGGGGTACGCAGTTATGATACCCCTAAGCGGTATAACCTTGCTGAAAGCCGAAACCCCAGTATCCATTGCAAAGGAAGAATTGGAAGGTTATCCTTACGAGTTTGTACCCGTTTATTTTTTCACAAGCGACGAGATTATAGGGTTTGTGAAGGTTGAAGACATTTTAAACTCTACGGAAGATATACCGGTTATAGATCTACCTTTAAAAAAGCCCACATTTGTACCGATAATGGCGAGGTTTCCGATAATTCTAAACGAAATTGAAAAAGAGGGTATTATCGGTTTGGTTGATGAATACGGGACATTAAGGGGTTTTGCTTGTAAAAGAAGCGTTGAAAATTGGATAATCCACGACGACAACAGATTACCCTTAAACATATCGTTAATGGAGGTTTTCCTTTTAACGGGAAAGGAAATCGGGCCAATGGATTGGGATATCGCGGATCTGTTTCAATATTCACTCGGAAGGCCCGTGCAGGAGGGGGATAGTTTGGACATTGAAGGTATAAGGCTGTTGTATAAGGACAATGTTGTTTATATCATCCCTTTACAAAAGTAGCGGTCATAACGGCCTCCGCAACCAAATCTTTATTAACATATATTTCCCCCCTTGCCTTTGCGAACCTTCCACCAAACCTTATCAAATAAACATATACAAACAGGGTATCCCCGGGTTTTACAACCTTTTTAAACTTCACATCCTCTATTCCCACAAACAGCGGTATTAACCCCTCTCCCTTTATCCTTTCCATCAAAACCGCCCCTGCAACCTGTGCCATGCATTCAACCTGCAATACCCCCGGCATTACGGGTTCCCCCGGGAAGTGGCCGTTAAAGAATTCTTCGTTTATGGTTATGTTCTTAATCCCAACAGCCCTTTTATCGTCAATATGGACTATTTTATCAACCAAGAGGAAGGGGTACCTATGGGGCAGTTTTTCCATTATGCCCTTTATATCCATCTCGTCCCCCCATATTCCCCTTTCCGCAAGAAGTTTTGAAAATTCAACATGGTGCTTGTGGGAACCTTTAAAAACTATAAAATGGGCGTTTATAAAAATCCCGCTCAAAGATAAATCGCCGATAAAGTCAAGGATTTTATGTCTAACCGGTTCCTCCGGAAACCTCCAATCTTGCTTTTCCCCTATCACCAAGACATTGTCCAAACTTCCCCCCTTTCCAAGACCCCTATCCAAAATGCCTTGAACCTCTTCCTTAAAAACAAATGTCCTTGCGGGCGCAATATCGGTAATATAGTTTTCAAGGGAACACTCATAAAACTGCGAAAATCCAAAATCCGGAAAGTTTATACCGTATGAAACCTTAAAGCCGTTGTAAGGTAAGGCCATAATTTTGCATCCGTAGTTTTCGTATTCCAAAGGGTATTTTAAATTATAAACCTTACCCCCAATTTCTTCCGAGTTTGCAATTATCTCCTCTGAGAATATTTTACTTGAACCGTCCAATGCGGGTATTTCGGGACCTTTAACTATAATTTTTGCCCCCTCAACCCTTAAACCGTACAGTGCGGAAAGCAGGTGCTCTACGGTTTTAACCTCCACCCCATCCCTTCCTATGCTAACATTCCTAAGGGTATCAACGACATTTTCATAAGTTGCCGGTATTTCTACCCCATCCTTTACAAATATGTACCCCCTTTCATAAGGCTGAACTTCTACAATGGAGTTTTCCCCTGTGTGCAATCCCTTACCTTCAAATCTTATGATACTCTTTAACCTCCTCATTCCGAAAATTGTAAGGGGGAAGTAATATTAAACAAACATCTTATCCGGATTGAACAGGTTCTCCGGGTCAAAAACCCCCTTTATGGCTTTCTGTAAAACCAAGAGGTGTTCCCCTTGTTCCTTTAAAAGGTGTTTTTTCTTCAACAAGCCTATTCCGTGTTCTCCCGCCGCAGTTCCCCCCAATTCCCAAACCCTTTCTATAACCATATTGACCGCCTTTTCCATTAAATCCTCTTGCCCCTTTTCATAAAGGATATTAACATGGATATTACCATCGGCAGCGTGTCCGAAATTGGTTATCATCAAACCCGTTTCCCTCTCAACCCTTTCCGTATAGGATACCAAATCGGCAATTTTACTCCTCGGAACAACAACATCCTCATGCCTTATGAGTTTCCCAAAACTTTCAAGGGAAGGTAAAACCTTTCTCCTCGCATCCCATAATTTGGCACGGGTACTGCTATCCTCGGCAACAAAAACATCTATTACTCCCCTTTTCTCAAAGATTTCATAAGCCCTTTCCACCTGTTCTTCAAATTCCGGGCCAAGACCGTCAAATTCTACCAACAGAAAGGCCCCGGTATCCTTTGGTAAAAAAGGTGCTATTTTCTCTCCAACCGCCCTAATGCATTTGTTATCAACCAATTCAATCGCCGTTGGGAAAAGAGAACTTTTTATAATCTCGGAAACGGCCTCTCCCGCCTTAACCTCATCCGGAAAGGCCGCAAGGAGTGTATATATCTTTGGGGGTTTTGGTATTAGCCTTAATGTTATTTCGGTTATTACTCCGAGGGTTCCCTCACTTCCCGTAAAAAGCATCGGCAAATCGTACCCCACAACCCATTTCTTTGTCCTCTTGCCCACCCTTACCCTCTCACCGTTTTTTATAACAACTTCCAACTCCAAAACATAATGCTTTGTGGTGCCGTATTTAAAGGCTTTTGGACCCCCGGCGTTTTCCGCAACATTTCCACCTATCGTGCAACTTTCAAGGCTTGCGGGGTCTGGTGGGTAAAAGAGGTTAAACCTCTCGGCCTCCCTTATTATATCACCCGTTATAACCCCCGGTTCTACGGTTATTGTTAAATTCTCGGTATCAATATCCTTTATCCGGTTCATCCTATCAAATACCACAACAACCCCTCCATCAACCGGTATTGAACTCCCACTCAAAGATGTACCCATTCCCCTTGGGGTTATTGGGATTTTTTCTGAATAAAGGATTTCTACGGCGTTTACAACATCTTCCGTACTCTCGGGGTGTATAACCAATGAAGGTATAACCCCCGGATGGTCGGAAGAGTCTCTTGAAAACATTAACAAATGTTCGTAATCGTCCCTAACCTTATCCTCTCCAAGGGCGAGTTTTAACTTACCCTTGTAATCCAACAAAAACCCCCTTTTTTAAAATCTTTCCCCTTAAATCGTTTTCGGATACGGTTGAAATATTTATTGGCCTTTCTGAGAGAATTACGACGAATTCCGGTATTTTCAAATCCAGAATTATAGGTTCGTCAAGGTTTTCCACAAACAGAAAGAGTATATCGGAACCGTTAAAGAAACTTTTCAATTTTGGTGTATTGTAAATGTATTCAAGGGCTTCCTTTAAACTCCAAGTCGTCGGTTTGATGCCTTCAACTATTCTGTTGGCGGTTATTGGATTTATCCGTCCTTTAAAATCTCGTAAATCGTAGGAGTTTTTACCGTATATGAAAAGGGCATAAGTGGTATCAAAATCCGCCGTTAAGGTTGTTAAAACATCCTTTAATTGTGATTTGTTATAAATTCCCGCAAACAGGAACACAGCGGAAACCTCATAAAAATTCCTACGCCTCAAAATTCCACCGCCGGATAAAAGCACCCTATAAACGGATTTTTTCCTTACCTCCCTTCCTCTCCCACCCCTTAACCTTATCCTCCGCGAAATGCCTTTAATAACGCTTTTAACATTCATTTCACAAATCCCGCCGAAATATATCCGGTGGTAAAACCCAAACCCGCGCCGAGGATAACATCCGAAAGCCAATGCCTGTTAAGGTATATCCTCGCAAGTCCAACGGATGTTGCCAAAAATATGGATGAAAACCTTACAAATTTATTATCCACCCTCCTCCAAATTACACCCGCAGACGAAAAGGCCACCGCGGTGTGGCCCGACGGTAGGGAATTGTAATCGTCTTCAAGGTTAAAGGGTGAAAACTCGTATGGACCCTTATTTAAATAAGGCCTTGCCCTTCCAAAAAGAACTTTTAAGGCAACGGTGGAAATTCCCGATGTTGCAAACCCCAAAAAACCCGCCTTTGATAGGTTTATAATCGCCGTATCTTGTTTAACATAACCGTAAATTCCAAATAAAAACCATGCTGATGAAACAAACAAACCATCCCCGGCATAATTAACGGTTTTAAAGAAATAATCGTTATAGGGATTTTGGTGGTTTTGGAAGGCTTTTTGTACGGGTTCATCAAAATAGCGGATTGAAACGGGTGTTAAAAAGGCAGAAATACCCAAAAAATACCACTGCATAAACCGATAATTTTAAAAGGGAAAAGGGGGGCAAAAGCCCCCCATCTTTTACCTTACGATTACCGTCCTCTCCTTACCGTTAAACTTTACTATGTACGCACCCCTTGGGAGTGTTATCGTTTCTGAACCATTTGAGATACCGAACCTTATAAGTTTCCCATCAACCCTGTATACGCGGTATTCACCGTTACCCTTTACGGTTATACCACCCTTTGAAGGATAAACACCGAGGTCTATACCCTTCACCGGTATTTCGGATATTGCCGTTGGGGTTGAGAAGAAGTGATAGTCGTACATTATATCAAAATTGCCGGTCTCAAGACTTCTCCTCGCCCAAGACACATGTAAGAACTGCTTGCTTGAAACCGTATCCTCGGGACCTGTAATAACGGGATGCCAGGTTATAAGGGTTCCATGGGCGTATGCGGAATCGTTAATGGTTTGCCTGCTTATCCAATAACTTCCCGCCAAACTGTGCTTTGCAACCAAGACATAAGCGGTATCCGTTAAACTATCAATGGGTGTTTCTTTATCAAGTTTCAACATCGCAACCCATACGGAATCCGCCGCGAACGCAACCGTCGGCCACAATTCGTCATCAAAAGAGGCACTACAACCGTACTGTGTAAATGTCGAACCGGCATTCGTACTGTATTGCATATAACAGTCGTAATCCGTGGAATAGTATGGATAAGAATACACAACCGCCAAGTACGGGCCTTCCCTCCTACCCTTTATATGGGGGAAATAACCCCTGGTGAATGTCGCACTGCGTGCGGTCCAAGATGAACCAAAAGGAGAACCGTTGGCAAGGAATACCGAATCGTTGGAGGTGTATGCTATAAAGAGTTTTGAACTACCGCTGTAAAAGTAATCTATGCTTAGCCTTTGGACATTGGGAGATGTACCCGCGGCGTAGGCTATGCCCCCGTAAGATGTGAAAGTTGTTGTATCGGGGTTTGTTATTCTTACAAACATGACGGAATCCTTATTATCATCCCAATACGCGAAGTATATCCAATAGCCGGTTGAATATTGCTCATAATCCGATGTTATAACCGTTGCCCTTTCAAGGTTACCGGAAAGAGATATATAATACAGGTATGTTGAAGCGGTAAATCGGTTTATCTTTAAAATCCTCGGGTCAATATCCGTGGAATCATAGTATTTACTAAATCCCACAAAGATATATCTGCCCGTAACCGTTATTGAAGGGTCCATAAGGGGACCAGGATACCCGTAGGAAACCCATTGAGTCCAAGTTATAGTAGGTGTTGCCCAATCTATAACGCCTTTATAAACTATTATACTATCCGGCTCCTTTATAACGGCGGCAAAAAGGGTATCGCTTCTCGGGTCCTTTGCCACATCGTGGTATTTTTCCTCTAAGGTAGATGCGGCTAAATAACCATCCAAACTTTCCCAAAGGGGTTTATATGACGATGGTGGCAAGAACGGATTTTTGCGTTGTAGGTAAACCCTATCCTTCAACTCCCCTAAGACGCGCATCTGCTCGTTGTCTATAACCCTACCCTTCCCCCTTGCGAGTTCTGCCGCTTGATCGTTTAGGCCCATTCTACGCAAGTTTTCCACCTGCATTTCCGTAACCGTGACCTCCTTCACCTTGGCCACGGTTATCTCCTGCGGCACGGCTTTATCGGTTATCAGTAATGCTATTAGCATAACGGAGAATTATAAGGGTGAAAAAGTTGAACGGAGGGGAATTCTTTCAATCGCCTATTTTTACGGTGAAAACGGCCTCGTTAAACCCCAAAGATTCCAAAATCACCTTGGGATTCTCCGCTCCAAGGTGTTCCAAAACCCCCTCTATGAAACCGATCGTAGCCTCCCAAAAGTTCTTATATGTGTCTATCCTATATGGGCTTTTGACATATAGGCGGTATATCTTGTTTTTTTCAACCGTTTCACCCTTCCATTCCAAGCCCTCAACAAAATGCGAGGATATCTTTGATGCGTTAATTATTGCATCCTCATAGGAATGTATGTTCTCGTTAAAGACGGGTTTTAGCATGTCGTATATAAACTTAAACTTTTTTCTGCCAATTTCCTTCAAGGTGAGCCCGGATCCTTTGCTGACCCCTTCCAAAAAACCCTCATAAAAATCAGCCAAATACAACTGGGTTATTATCGGCTTTTCAAAAATATCCCTTGTGCTCCTCTTAATGTTTTTCAAAACCTTATAATAACCCTGCTTCCCATAGGTTTCAAACACCATACGGTTTAAAGCCTTTATGAGAACACCTTTAACTTTTAACATAAGGTGGGATTATAAGGCCGTTTTACTTCTTAAAACATTCGGGGTGCGGGAGTAGGCGTAAAGATAGAGTTGGGCCAATGCGGAAAGGTTCCCATACCTTCGCCTATAGAAGTCCCCTATTTCGTTATAGGTTTTTTCCGTAAGTGAAGCATATTCCAGGCCGTAAAAATTCTTGGAAACCTTTAACATATGGGTGTCCAGGGGGACAGCCCTGCCATCCCCAAGTCCATAGGCCAAAACGCAATCCGCTATTTTATTTCCAACACCCGGAAATTGTGTTAAATATTTCCTCCTCTGATAATAATCCTCCGGTAATTTATTCCAAAAGTCCGGATTTTCGTATAATATCCTTGCAACCTCTTTTATCCTCAAAGCCTGAGCCTTATACTTCAAAGGTAGTGTTTGTAAGAATTCATCATCGGCATCTTTTAAAACCTCGGGTTTCGGAAACTTCGGAATTCCATCTTCAATTTCTCCGTATTCTTTACTCAACATCCACACCCCCTTTGCTATGTTTTCTACCCTGTTCTGGGCGGAGAGCATAAAGCACAACAGCGTCTCCCAAGGGTCCTGTTTCATAAGCCTTAAACCCTTAAACTTTTCTAATGCTTCCAATAAGGGTATATCCCGGTTCTTTTTGGCCTTTTCCCTCAATTCCTCCAAGTTGTCCCTTAAACCAAAAAGTTCGTAAAAAATGTCTATATCCCCCTTTTTCAAAAAGACCTTATTACCTTCCTGCTTCAACGCCCAAACCCCATCGTGGGATACACCCCACCAAAAACCGCCTTCATCGGGTTTTCCAAAAACAAATTCCCCGTTCTGAAAATTACCCCAATAAAATGTTTGACCACTCGTTAATGTTAATCCTAAATCAAATAAACTCCTCAAGCGGATGGTAATCAAGGTTAAAAGCCTCCGCTACGGCTTTATGCGTAATATAACCGTTTACCAGATTCACGCCTCGCGCCAACGCCTTATCGCTCTTAACCGCCTCCTTCCAACCCATGTCCGCGAGTTTCATAACATATTTCAGGGTGGAATTCGTTAAAGCAAAAGTTGATGTTCTTGGAACCGCACCGGGCATATTGGCAACACAATAATGGACTACACCTTCTGCAACGAAGACCGGGTCCTTGTGGGTTGTGGGTCGAGAAAACTCGGATATTCCACCCTGATCAATGGAAACATCCACAAAAACCGTCCCCTCCTTCATCTCCCTTAAAACATCCTTTGTTAGGATTTTCGGGGCTTTTGCCCCCGTTATTAGGACGGCCCCTATTACCAAATCCGCATTCTTAACCGCCTCTCTTATGGTATAATCCGTTGAGAAAAGGGTTTTCACATTCGCGGGTATAATCTCTTCCGCTTTCCTCAACTTCTCAACATTTATATCCATCAATGTGACATCCGCACCCATACCCGCCGCAACAACCGTTGCGCTCATCCCAACGGTGCCAGCACCAATTATTACAACCTTGGCGGGTGGAACGCCGGGAACCCCACCTAAAAGAACCCCTAACCCCCCTTGGGGCTTTTCCAAATATTTCGCCCCCTCCTGTGGGGCCATCTTTCCCGCTATTTCGCTCATAGGGGCTAATAGGGGTAGATATCCATCGTCGGTTTCAACGGTTTCGTATGCTATCCCCACTATTTTCCTTTCCATCAAAGCCTTTGTTAGGCCTTCGTCAGCCGCAAGGTGTAGGTATGTGAATAATACATGTCCTTCATTTAGGAGTTTGTACTCTTCGGGTTGCGGTTCCTTAACTTTTACTATCAGCTCCGCCCTTTCATAAACATCTTCAAGGTTTTTAACGATTTCCGCCCCTACCCCTTTATAATCTTCATCCTTTAATCCTGCACCTAAACCCGCCCCCTCCTGAACTATAACCTTATGCCCCCTCTTTACCAACTCCTTTACACCCGCGGGGGTCATGGAAACCCTATATTCTTCGGTTTTTATCTCTTTAGGAACCCCTATAACCATACCGGGGATTTTAAACCTGAAATTTTTTAATTTAAGCCTGTAAGTTGAAATTCGGAGGAAAATCCAAAGCCATACGACCCCCAAAAGTGTTTATGATGATGTTGGCATAGTTTAACACTATATTTGCCGAAACGCTGAGAATTCTCTCCAATTCTTCCTCGGTTAGATCGTTATCCGTGATTGAATGCTTGTATATCACCGTATCGCCAAAAAATCCAAAACCCCCTAATGGGATTTGAAGGTTTGAGTTTAACAAATACAGGAGTAGATTTGGCACGGGTTTTAAACCCACTACAACGGGAGCGTTTATGACTATTGCATAGGGCAGATCGTTTATCTGGGTGGGTAAAATGTGTATGGTGAATACGGTGTCCCCCAAGGGAAACTGAACACCAAAGGACTTTTCATCATCAACCAAAACCATATAAGAAAAACCTTTCTTTTTGAGGATATCCAAAAGTATGTTTTTGAGGTTTTGTAGCATAAGCGGGAAGTTTAATCCCGTCGCATTTTATCGTGGGGCAAATCTTCCATCACCCCGTTTATAATTTCTGCAAATTCCCTTTTAAACCTTTCCTTTCCGAACTTTAAAGAGCGCTCTTTTATCCTTTTCCTATCAAATTTATCCTCAACCCTGATGAATTCTTTTATAGCATCAATTACGGCATTGGGGGTTTGCTCGTAAAAAAATATACCGGTTTCTCCGTTTATTACCGTTTCGGATGTACCTCCATAACCGTAGGCTATAACGGGTAGTCCGGATGCCATAGCCTCAACCGGGGAAATGCCGAAATCCTCATAAGCGGCATACACAAATGCCCTCGCGTTTGATAAGAGTTCTATCAATGTTTTCTCATCAACCCAACCCAAAACCTCAACATTCTTAGCGGCAATATCTTTAATCCTTCCGATTTCAGGGCCATCCCCAACAACTAAAAACTTTAAACCCAATTTGTTGAAAGCCTCTACCAGTATTTCCACCCTTTTATACGGGACGAGCCTTGAAACCGTTATGAAATAATCCCCATGGTTTTCACTAACCCGGAACTTTTCCACATCAACGGGCGGATATATGATTACGGAATCCCTACCGTAATACCTCTTAATCCTTTTTGCAACGGTTTTGGAGTTTGCTATAAATACATCCACACGGGTGGAGGTTATATAATCCCATGTCCTTATATTGTGTAATAACGCATGGGCTAATGGCCTTAAAGGTTTTGGAACTGAGTTCAAATATTCGTATGTTAAATCCCAAGCATACCTTATGGGTGTATGTGTGTAGCATATGTGTTTTTGATGGGGGAAAACTATAACACCCTTTGCAACCGCATGGTTTGACGAAATTATGAGGTCGTAATTACCCAAATTAAACCATTCAACGGCAAAGGGCATTAAGGGTAAAAGCATCCTGTAATATTTATGCACCTCCGGTAAAAGGTTTAGGGGTGATGTTTCAATTTCATATTCGGATATTTTGGAGTTTTTAAAGTTATCGGGTTTGTAGAACAGGGTATAAATTTTCTCCCCCCTTACCGTTTCAAGCATAGCCTCTAAAACCTTTTCCGCCCCGGCAAATGTTATAAGCCAATCGTGGATATAAGCAACCTTCATCCGGGGCAATTTATGATCGCTATAAACACTATAATTGCCGTTGAGAATAGGAACAAAACATAATTCAAAATGTCGGTTTTGCGCCTTCCGTATTTAAGTGTTTCCAACCTCATTAATATTTCGTCGGATATGCCTATACCGATATTGTGTGAGGAAATGGCATACTTTAAAGCCTTTATAAGGGTTTCCTTAGGGTAGAATTTCAAAGTTTTATAGTCGTTTGAGATCTCAATTTGTGCTTTTAAAAGGGCCAACTCCCGCTTTGACGGCAAGAAAAAGGAAAAAAGCAAAATTTTTAAATTGTCAAGGGATTTAACATGATTTTTTTCGTGTAGGAGTATTAAACCCTTAACATCCTTTTCCAAGTTTAAAACGCCTTCGGATATAAACATCAAAGGCTTTAAGACTCCAAGTGTAAAGGCCAAGGGCTTATCAACCTTTAAAACTATTATATTCTTGAACCTGCGGTGTGGAAGGTTTAAAAGCGTTTTTTTAAGAGCCATAATGTCGGAAATGTTCGTATAAACCTTGTAAATTGATACGGGAATTATTACAAGAATTAAAAGGGTGGAAAGGCGAAAATCCCAATAATGAAACATGTGTATAATTTTATCCGGCACAAAACCCGCGTGTATGATGTGGATTAACCAAAGGGACAGTATCCCCATGTAAGGCAAGAGTATCCCAAATAAAAACTGTTGAATAAATGTTCCAAAAGGTTTTTTGCGAAAGTATACCCTTACAAATAAAAGGACGAGTAATGCGAAAAACCCTACGCTCATTCCTCCTTACCTTTTAAAATCCTTAAAATCTCTTTAACATCATCCTCGGATAGATTTGTGTTTTCTATAAAAAAGAGGTATGCGGCGTTCGGGTTTTTATTCAAAACCTCCGTTAAAATTTCCTCTACCTTTTTCTTATAATAATCATCCCTTGAAACCAAAGGCATATAAAACTTTACCTTACCCCTCAATTCCCCCCGTATCAAACCCTTTTTTTCAAGTTTTTGGAAAATGGTTAATATTGTGGTGTACGCGTAGTCTTTCTCAAAATACTTTTCCCAAACATCCCTTACGGTGGTTTCACCCCCTTCTTGCCATATAGTCTCCATAACTTTTTCTTCTAAGGGTCCAAGTTGCATATGGATATTTTAAGGTGGAAAACAAACTTAGAATTCACCGCTTGGCCGATGAAGATATACACAAAGGTTTCTTTTTATAACCCTAAGGGGGAATTGGCGAGAAGGTTGGGGGTTTTGGGATTTCTATCGTCGGGATACGAAAGGGTTTTTGAATGTTTTGCGGGTGGGGGTGTTAGAACCGTTATGTACTCATTATACGGTGGGGCTAAGGAGATATGGGCGAATGAAGGGGATAAAGAGGCATTTTGCGAATTGAGGATAAACCTTTTACTCAAAGGCATTAAAAATGTTAAAACCTTCCGTAGGGATATTTTTAACCTTTCCTTAGAACTGGCCAATAAGGGTTTATCTTTTGAGTTCGTTGATGTTGATCCATTCGGTTCCCCATCAAAGTTTTTACCTTATGTATTCCTTTTATCAAAACCCGGTTCTATGATTTATATAACCTCAACGGATATGCCCACTTTGGCGGGGAAAAGGGGAAAGGAATCTTTTAGGCTTTATGGCACATATATTCCGAGATTTCCTTTTTATCCGGAAATTGGCTTGAGGGCATTGATTTACAAGGTTTGGGATGTGGCATCTTCTTTTGATATGGGTGTTGAACCGATGTTGTATTTATATGAAGGATACGCTTACAGGTTATTGGTAAAGGTTTTGAAAAAACCAAACACGGAAAACATAGGATTTATACATATGTGTAAGGTATGCGGGTATTTTGGTTTTGATAGTTTACCCCGGGGAATATGTGAGATATGCGGGGGTGAAAATATAATTTCCGGAAACATATGGATAGGAAAGATTAAGGATAACGGATTCGTTTCAAGAATGTTAAACTTTGCGGAAAAATTGGGATGGAATGATGCCGAAAGGTTTTTAAAAAAACTTTTGGAAGAGTTGGATATTCCGTTATATTACGAATTATCCTCTATGAAATTGAGGTTTATGCCAAAGACTAAGGAATTGATAAAAAGGATAAAAGACTTGGGATACTCCGCAAGTTTAGCGACATTTTCAAACACGGGTATAAAAACTAATATGCCCTTTAAAGAGTTTGTTGGGTTGCTAATTACTTAAACCCGAAGGTTTTTTCAAGTTTATAATTTCCATTGTATGGAGAACGCTAAGGAGATTTGGGAAATACTAAAAGAGGTAGGGGAAAGACTAAATAAGGTGGGGGAAAAGCTTGACAGACTGGCGAAAAGCCAAGAGGAGACGGACAAGATGTTAAAGGAAACGAGAGAATTGGTTGAAAGCCTTGCAAAAAGGCAAGAGGAGACGGATAAAATACTCAAAAAACTTGCTCAAAAACAACAAAAAACCGATGAGCGGATAGAAAAGTTAAGCGTTCAAATAAGCAAGGTTGCAAAAGAGGTAAGAAACACAACAAAGGCGGTTGCACAATTAAACGGCTTATGGCAGAACTATACGGAAGAAACGATAAGGGAGGGTTTGGAATATGCTTTAAAGGGGTTGGGGTTTAAGGGTTTTTACTTGGAGGAGTATAGGA
>CAYRSH010000024.1:18672-23421 GCA_964426895.1 uncultured bacterium | reverse complement strand
TCTTTCCGAAACCTTTAAACCGTCATCGTATCCCAAAACTCCACACGCCGATCCCGTATTCGTAGGTGAATCAAAGATTATATACCTTTCACCCGGGCCTAACGATAACCTACTATCTCGTTCTGCTAAAAATTCAATACATCATCACCAAGGGTGTCGTTATGGTTGGGATAACCCCTAAATGCAAAATCCGCGGTGATGTCGCAAAATTACGCTTGCCAAAATGCTGGCAATAAATTGGGAAAGTATTCAGTATATAGCATTTAACACGGCAACCTTAGAATACCTTCTTTACAGATGAAAAAGGGAATAGTTTTATTAACCGTTGTTTTAACTTACGCCTTACTCGTTTTTGGTAGTGCCGTTGCGGCTTACGGGGCATGTTTGGGTTGTCCGGATTGGCCTTTGTGCTATGGGAGTTTATTACCACCCGAACAATTGGGAGCGCAACTTGAATACATACATAGGGCATTGGCCGCCATAACCGCATTATTCATATTCGGAACGACATTTATAACACATAGAGATTTTAAGGGCTTGTTCCTTTCAAAGGTAGGTTATCTGTTATCCGCATTTGTGATCGCACAGATATTAATAGGGGGTTTGACCGTAATACTCAAAATGCCCTTCTGGGTTTCCATGTCCCATGCGTTTTTCGGGCTATCAACATTTGTTTTAGCCGTTTTTGTTATGAAAAAGTTCGGAGATGAGAATTTCTCCATAAGGATAAAATCCATCCCTTTCTGGATATTCACATTGCTTTTTATGCAGGTTTTACTCGGAACTGCCGTAAGGAAGGCGAATGCGGGTTTTTCCTGCGGACAGGATATATTCCTATGTTTGGGTATGCCTTTGAATGGGGATGTCCTTTTACAAATCTCCCATAGGATATTCGGTTATTTCATACTCCTCGTATCCTTATTGGGTCTCTTTGATTCATCAAACAGGAGGGTGAATGTTGCCCTTTTCATTCTGATTATTTTGATAATCGCTTTTGGAATGCTCTCGGTTTATAGTTTGCTGAGTCCAACAATGGTTTCCATGCATTACGCATTAACCTTATTGGCAATAGGTATATCTTTTTGGGCATCGGTTAAGTGAAAAACCGTTTTTTTGTTTTGTCCCTTATTCTATTATCCTGTTTTCCCCAAAAACCCCCTTTAAATGTTGATATGTTTGTGGTTAAAGATGGAAATGGGTTTAGGGTTGTTGGGTTTATACCGGCGGAATATATCAGGGAGGGTGCGTACATACCAACACTTATGTTCCCGAAGAGGTTAGTTATCATTGTGGGAGATAAGGAATTCCCCATCTATGCGGATGTTTTAGCACTAACCCTGGATAAACAGAAGAAGTTTAAAAAGGCCTTCTTGGTTAGCGAAAGGTTTAACTACAAAGGGGAAGAGGAGTTTAGAATAGTGGTTTTTAAGGGTAATTTTAAGGTTGGGGAGATATACGGGAATTTAAGGGTTATAAACCCCTCATACAAAATCCGAAGTATTGAAAAGGTAAAAATGGGGGATTATTGGCATGTGTATGTTGATGTTAAGTTTATTCCGGCGGCAAAGTCTTATCCGAAACTGTTGGCGGTTTATGATGGAAAAGCGGACACATTTTTGCCGATAGAGGTTGCACCCTTTTTAACAAAGTATTTGGGTAGGGAGGATTTTAAGTATAGGGGATGGTATGACGAGTGGAAGTTTGTGAAAAGGTTTAAGGAAAAACCGGATTTGGGGAGTGTAAATTGGACGATTTTAGGGGATATTTTCGGGGATAGTTTGTAATGTGTGGGATTTTTGGGGTTGTTAATTATGATGGTTTAAATATGGACAAGGTTTTAAGACTTTTATCACATAGGGGTCCGGATGATTCGGGGATATGGACGGATAAGGGGGTTATATTCGGGCATTGTAGGCTTTCTATAATAGATATTGAGGGTGGAAAACAACCGTGGGTTGAGGGAAACAGGGCTTTGGTTTATAACGGGGAGGTTTATAATTTTTTGGATTTGCAAAAGGAACTAATTGAAAGGGGTATAAGGTTTAAAAGTCGTTCGGATACAGAAGTTGTCTTTAAGGTTTTGGATGTATATGGGGTTGAAGGGATAAAAAGGTTTAACGGGATGTTTGCCTTTGGTTATTGGGATGGTAAGAGGTTGGTATTGGCGAGGGATAGGTTTGGGATAAAGCCCCTTTATTGGACAAAAAAGGGTAACATCCTGGCGTTTTCTTCTGAAATAAAACCCCTTTTAACCCTACCCTTTGTTAAAAAATCCCCCAATTTAGAGGCTTTAAAATACCACATAACCTTCCTTTGGTGTCCCCATCCCCTAACAGCCTTTGAAGGGATATACAAATTACCACCCGGAAATGTTTTAATGTATGAGGATGGAAAGGTTAAAGTGTTTGCATTTTACAAGCCGGAACTGTGTGAGGATAAGGTTGAGCCCGACGACATAAAAGATGCGTTGGAGAAAAGCGTTAAAATGCACCTTATTGCGGATGTTGAGGTTGGTATTTTCCTGAGCGGTGGGTTGGACTCATCCGCAATAGCATCTTTTACCGAAAGGCCTTTAAGGGCATTCTCGTTGGTATTTGAGGGCGAGGATATAAAAAGGGATATTTTTTCGGACGAGTATAAGTATGCTAAAATCGTGGCCAACAGGTTTGGGCATTCCTTACAGCCCATAAAGGTTAGGTTTAATGAAGGGGATTTTGAAAAGGTGGTTTATCATCTTGAAGAACCCGTGGGGGATGGTGCCGCAATATCAAACTACCTTTTGTCAAAAGGTGCGAGGGAAATGGGGTTAAAGGTCGCCCTTGCGGGTACGGGAGGGGATGAACTCTGGGGCGGTTATCCGAGGTATAGGGCTTTGATAATTGCTAAGAATTTCCCTTTTTTGAAATATATCCCGGAATTGCCGTTTTCATCGGGAAAACTCGGCAGGTTGGCAAGGGATATAAACAAGTTTAAAACCGCCGCTTCCAAACCCTTCCCGTTAAACTATTTAACATGGATGTCTTATTATCAAGGGTTTGGAGATGTTTTTGAGCGTTTAATAGAGGAATTTCCAAAGGGTGATATGTTAAACTCCTGTATGCTGTTTGACATTAAACACTTCTTACCCGATCACAACCTCCTATATACGGATAAAACTTCTATGGCCGTGGGCCTTGAAATAAGGGTTCCAATGTTGAACAACGAACTTTTGGAATTGGCTCTAAAAACCCCTTCAAACTTAAAGGTTGATATGTTTTCCGGAAAGAAAATTTTGAAAAAGGTATTAAATGGGGTTTTACCAAGGGAGATAATTTATCGTAAAAAGGCGGGATTTGGGGCACCCGTTAAGGGATGGATTTCTGGGGTTTTAAGGGAAAAGGTGAAGGGGATTAAAAGCGACCCGTTAATAAGGGAAATTCTACCCGGACATTTTGTTGAGTATGTGATTTTTGAGAATTTGAAAGGTAGGGGATTTACATACCTAACCATTTTTGAACTCTTGACAATATCCACTTGGAGGAAATTATTCGGTTTATAGCGTATGCAAAAGACAGGATAAATATGGGTTCTACAACCATCCTAAAACGGTTGTTTTCGCCGGGGTCAAAGGATGTTATGAGAATGTAGTATATGAGGTTTAGAAGGATGAAAGCGATTTTAGGATTTTTCCAATCGGCAAACAGCAAAAAAATGGAAAAAATGAAGAGAAAGGTTAAAACCATATATGGAAATGAAAAGAATTTAAACTTCGCCGAAAATTCCCTCAAATACTCAAATGGGGGCTTTAAGAACCTAAGGGAGGATACCCCAAACATGATTAAAAGCCTATACGGTTCTTTGGTAAGGCATTTGAAGGAAAGTTTAAGGTATTTGTCATTAACCTTGGTATATATTATGTGGTTGTAATTGCTCCTTTTCGTGTAAGGTTCTGTTTCTCCGTCAAGTATCGTTATACCCGTTTTATCGTAATCAAAATAACCCTTGTAATCCTTTACGGGTGAAAAGGGCTTTAAAAAAGTGCAATCTTTTTCAATGGGTATAATTTTCCCCGTAATCCAAATCCCCCTATAAAGGTTCATACCCCCCCAACTACTCGTAAAGAACCCACCGAATAGGAAAAGGTTTTTTAAATAAAGGGTTAGGGATATAACAAAGGGCAACGATGAGGATAAGAAAACGCTTTTAAAACCAGAACGCATAAAGAAAAAAGCAAAAAGCCAAATTATGGGGAAAAGTACTATCTGGAATGTTGCCCTTGTGAATATCAAAAGTGTTAAAACCATAAACGCCAAAAAATACCCGCCTTTTAAAAACAGAAAAGTATACAAAAGGAATAAAAACATTGTGGGATAGGTGTAAAAATACCACCTCTCATAAACTATAAAGTTTATGTTGAAAACGAGCAGGAATACGATTATGGGCAATAGGACATACCTGCGGATTTTTAAAAGTTTTCCCGTTTCGTATGTGAGCAAAACGGATAAAAGTCCCAAGATAAAAAATGTTATTTCCCAAAAGAAGGTGGGGTCTCCAAATATTTTTAAACTAAGGGCCGTAAATGTGTTAAAAAGGGGGGGTTGCATGTGGAGGTATAGGAATATATCCTTTAACGGTAGGTTGTAAAGCCATAGGGGGTCTAAGAGTTGCCAAGCCCATATAAGGGAAGATGTGTCAAAAGGTAAAAACTTATAAAAAACCACCCTACTCAACACAAACAAAAGGGTTAATATGACATAATCGTTTTTTAAC
>CAYRSH010000024.1:0-18572 GCA_964426895.1 uncultured bacterium | reverse complement strand
AACCACCCTACTCAACACAAACAAAAGGGTTAATATGACATAATCGTTTTTTAACGGTTTCGGCAAGATATGATTGTAAAGGCGTAATAAGGTTCAGCATATATGCCCCCCGTTCCCATGTTCATCGGGTGTATAATATTCACTTCGGTGGCGTAGCCAAGCGGACTAAGGCGGCGGTTTGCAAAACCGCTATTCCGGGGTTCGAATCCCCGCGCCACCTCTTGGTAAAATTTACTTTAAAAACGGAATACGCTTTAAAATCCCTAATACATATAGCCTCTTCTAATGAACCCACGAGTTCAACGCAGATATACGAAGCGGAAGGTATCCCTATGGCCTTTTTGGAACAGATTCTCGTAAGGCTTAGGAGAAAGGGTTTAATAAAAAGCGTTAGGGGTAAGAAGGGAGGATATGTTTTATCAAAGCCCGCCAAGGATATAAGCCTTTTGGATGTTATAAACGCCATAGAGGGACCATACGGAATTGTAAAATGCTTCGTTCCGGGCGAGGAGATGGAGTGCATGTTTTCCCTTACGGATTGCGTTTTAAAGGATGTGTGGAATACCGTACAGTTAAAGATAATTTCCATCCTTGACGAGATAACATTGGAAGAAATTATTCAAAGGTACAACTTTTCCAAGGTTGTTAAAATGCCAAAAAGTAAGGCAAAAGGGTAAAATTCCCAACTTTATAATATCAAACTATGAAATACGAGGTGAAAGAAAGGGTGGAATTGCCCGCAAAGGAAACGGCTTTAATAGTGGTTGATATGCAAAACGATTTTGCCCATGAAAGGGGTTCCTTGTTTGTACCCGATGCACCAAAGACCATAAAACCCATAAAATCGCTTATAGAAAAGTTTAGAGAAAAGAACTCAACGATAATATACACACAGGACTGGCATATGGAAGATGACCCGGAGTTTAAGATATGGGGTGTCCATGCGGTTGCGGGTACTTGGGGGGCTGAAATCGTGGAAGAATTAAAGCCTACGGATAAAGATATAACGGTTAAAAAACTGAGATATGACGCATTTTACGGTACATCCCTTGACCATATACTAAGGGTTAAGGGTATAAAGAACTTGGTTATCACCGGTACGGTTGCGAATATATGTGTATTACACACCGCAGGTTCTGCCGCATTAAGGTGGTATAATGTTATAGTTCCCATGGATTGCATTTCCGCCTTAACGGAAGACGACTACCAATTTACATTAAGACAGGTGGATTTCTTGTATAAGGGGACAATTGTAAGGTCTCAGGAAGGTATAGTTTTGCTGTGATTATATTCTTGGCATATACCGATTTCTCGGAGAAGTTGGTTAGGGAAATCTTTGGGCAGGAATGGGGCTATGATTCAACCTATATATACGAAAAACTTAGGTATAACGGGTATGCCGATACGGTAAGGGTTTATACTTATGAAGACTTTTTTGGGTTGAGGTTGCTAAAAAGCGTTAAAGAGGAGGAGTTAAAAAAATCGGATACATCACTATCCGCGGGTGGTGGCTTAATACCGGATATAACCGTACCGGTTTATATACCTTCAAGGTGGAGGTTTTTGGGAGAGGGGGTTAGTAAGGTATCTTTAACGGGTAATCAAACGATAAGCCTCGGTGGTAGGCAGGACAGTTATATATTTGGGGGTAAATACGATACGGTATCATCCGATATACCCCAACTCCAAATGAAGCAAACATTGAATGTTAATATAACCGGACAGATAACCGATAGGTTGAAGGTCACCGTCACGCACAATTCGGAGGCAACGGATTTTTCAAGAAATCAGGTAAAACTATCGTATACGGGTACGGATGACGATATAGTCCAGAGTTTGGAGGCTGGGGATATAGACGCTTCGGGCTTTCCCACAACTTCATATACCTCCATAGGTGCTGGGGCGGGTTTATTCGGGTTAAAGGGGAAATTCGGTTTTGGGCCTTCAAAGGTGGTTTTCTTGGCGACGAGGGAGAGGGGTGTGAGCCAAACCAAGGTTTTTACCCTACAATCACAAATAATAACGGACACCATATACGCGAGGGATTATGTTAGGGATAGGTTCTTTTATATCCCCATATCCCTATTCGTTCCCGACCCCGAAAACTATACAATAACCGACATTAGGTTATATTACACCACATCACCCCCTCCAAACGATGTTTATACATACGGTAAGGCCTATTTTAGGGCGGATACCACTTGGCCGGATACGAGCGTATGCGTAAAGTTTGGTAGGTGGAAGGAATTAACACCCGGTCAAGACTTCATTACATCCGTAGGTGGAAGTGTTGTTGAGATCCTAAACCCTCCCGGTGGGGATTGGTGGCTTGGGGCGGTTATAACCCTTGTTAAGGGTTCGGATACGGTAAGGATAGGTAATATCCCACAGAATCCGGACAGCTTAAACCCAATAAAAATGCTCCTTTTAAAGCGAAACCGCACCACCCTATCGGATACATCTATATTTTGCGCGGTAGAGATAAACTCATACGAAGTTAAATACGCTTATAGGCTTCCGGGAGACATTGATACCACGGTTTCGGCTGTAAAGGTGGATATTTTTCGGGATTTGCCGAGTACGAGTACCGACCCAAACTCCCAAGACGGCATACCCTTCACAAAAATCTTGGGCATAGACAACAATCAAGACGGGTTTGCGGACGACTATGTTCAGGTAAACGGGGTTCCTTTTAGGATACTTGACAAGTATAACGGCTACCTATTTATACCAAAGTTTTGGCCATTTGCCGATTCCTCCTTAAAAGACAGGGATAGCCTGATTTATATGGTCAGTTTGCAGGATATACCCACAAGCCACAGGGACCTTTATTACATCGTGGTGTCCTTTGAGAAACCCCAAAAAGATATAACATTGGGGTTTGGTTTGGTTGAGGGTTCGGTTGAGATATTCGCAAATGGGCAAAAATTAACCGAAAATGTTGATTACACGGTTGATTACTTTTCTGGAAAGATAAGAATACTGAAAACCGACCTCCCACCCAACACGGAATTAAAGGTAAATTATAGGAGTTATGACATTTTTGGAGGGGGAAATAAGGGGATAATAGCATTATCTTCAACATTTGACCTTTCGGAAAATGCGAAATTTCACTTGAATTATATATCAAAATCCTTGGCATCATCATACCTTAGGCCCGCGGTTGGTTTTGAACCCACGAGTTATAAGGTTTTATCCCTTGACGGAAAGATAAACCATACGATGGATTATTTGAACTCCTTTTTAAACAGATACACCTTCCTATCATTGGAGCAGAAGAGTAATCTTTCGGTTGAGGGGGAAATCGCAAGATCCTTTCCAAATCCGAACACAAGGGGAGAGGCCTATATAGACGATTTTGACAGGGGGGCTTCAAACCTTGAAGAGTTTGCGGACGAATATATAAGGTGGTATCCGGGTTCTTGGCCGAGGATAGATTCCCTTTCGGCGGATACAAACTATTATGCAATAAAAACCTCTTGGGTTTCAACGGCAAATTTATTCACAAAGGGGCAGATATACCCAAACCTTGACCCAACGGAAGTAAATGATAGGGAAAAGGTTATGATAATTGTTGCCCGTCCAAAAACCGACGGATTACCCCACTGGACAACCCTTATGAGGCTTATAAACGAAAACGGTTATAATTATTTGGAAAAGGAATACTTGGAATTGTATGCCAGAGGGCACGGAAGGGTTATAGTTGATTTCGGAACGGATATACCGGAGGACATGCTTTTTAGGGATTGTAGAGGAAAAATCAGGGGCTTAGATACGCTTAATACGGAGGATAAGGATGGGGATTTCCTTTTA
The DNA here is from genome assembly GCA_964426895.1 of uncultured bacterium. Taxonomy (GTDB): domain Bacteria; phylum Hydrothermota; class Hydrothermia; order LBFQ01; family LBFQ01; genus Caldipriscus. The sequence continues at coordinate 14,759 of CAYRSH010000024.1, read as the reverse complement.
AGCGGTGATAAGGAGGATACGGGCTTTGACGGTGTAAAGGGTGATGATAAGGCGGGTTGCGGGAGTAGTAGCGATTGGGGTAATGACGACTACGCGTACATCTCCGATTTGAGGAACTCGGACTTTTCCCCTATGGATGGGTTTGAGGGAAACGGGAGACTTGATACCGAGGATTTGGATAAAGACGGAACATTAAACAAATACGAGAGGTATTTCACATATGTTTTTGACATTGATAACATGACACCCATAAGCGAATACAACGGGTGGAAACAGTTTAGAATACCTTTGAAAAAGCCCAATTACAAGGTTGGAACACCAACCCTTGAAAGGATAAGGTATATACGCATAACTTGGGTAGGATTTGATAAAACGGATACTCTTTACATAGTTAATCTCGGGATAGGGGGAAGCGATTGGGTAAATGAGGGGGTGAAGGTTGATACAACGGATACCACTCAAAAGTTCGTTTTGGGGTTTGTTAGTAGGAAAACCACGCCGGGATATACATCGCCCCCGGGTGTTGAGGACAAATTGCAGAGGGATATAACAACGGGAAAGTTGGAGGATGAGGGTTCCCTTGTAATGGAATTTCACGATTTTGCACCGGGGGAGTACGCGTTGGCGAGGAAATCATTAACCCAGAGTTTAAACTTTATAAACTACAACTCCGTTTCCTTTTGGGTTAAGGGTGTTAGCGGTTATATGCCGAAGGTTATAATAAGGTTTGGGACGGATAGTTTAAACTTTTACGAGTATAAGTACAAGGTTAAAAGTGGTGATTGGCAGGAAGTTAAAATAAACTTGGAGGAGTTGGTGAGGTTTAAGGATTCCACATCATCAACAACGGGGTATAGGAGTAATGGAACATTGGGGGTTAAAGGCAATCCAAACATTTTTGATGTAAGGTTTTTCTGGCTTGGGGTTGAAAACGATGGGAGTACAAGGAATTCGGGGATAGTTTGGATTAACGAGTTGAGATTAACGGATCCGGTTAGAACATCCGCAAATGCTGGGAAGATAAACATAAACTTTAAACTTTCCGATCTGTTTTCATTAACGGCGAACGGACAAATGGAACAGGTTGATTTTGCGCAGTCGGCAATACAAAGAAACACCTACGATAAGAGGTCATATAACATTACCGCTACCCTAAACTCGCATAGGTTTTTACCATCCTCTTGGGGTTTAACCGCTCCCATAACCGTTTCTTACAGTAGGGGGAACCAATTACCAAAGTATAAGCCCGGTTTGGATGTACCGATAAAAACGAACTATGAGAAAAACCTGTATATCACCACTTCGGAAAGCAAATCCTTAGGATGGTCTTTTAAGAAAACCGGTTCAAAATCCCTTTTGGGTAGGGTTTTTTTGGACGCTTGGAACTTTTCAAACTCTTTCAGCTCATCATCAACAAATGGGCCTGAGGTTAGGGATACTTCCTTCAAGGAGAATTATAGGGTTTCTTACTCTTATAATCCGAGGGTGGAATTTAAACTCTTCAATAGGATAATTTATCCACTACCCTCTTACAGTTTCTCCTACACATACAACAGGGATTACAGTAGGAGGTTTATATTGGGTTCTCCAACCACAACGGTGGTAAAGAATGGTAATTTCTCCGGAGATATAAACTACAACTTATTACCCGGACTTTTAACTCTAAGTTATGGAATATCAAGGACGGGGGATTACAGGTACGATACGCTTTTCAAGAGTAAAAGGGACTCCCTGCTCGGATACGAGTCTTCCTATGGTGAGAGGTATTCGGGTAGTTTAAACCTCCCGCAAATATTCATATTACAACCCGGATTCTCATATTCGCATACATACAACGAAAACCATTCCTTGGAGATAAGACCTTTCCCCCAGCTTGATGTTAGAAACCTTGACGAAAACTTAAATGTTCAGGCTTCGTTTTCTATTTTCCACGGGCAACTCCTTTCAAAAATAGGTTCTTTGAGGGATGAAAGTAAGGATACATCTTTACAAACGGCTGGACCATTACATACAATACTATACGGCCTTGACAAGATTTCACAGTTCTGGAACAATATGAGGATAACTTACAGTTTTTCAAGGAATTCAAGGTTTAATCTGGTTCAACGCAGGGCGGATTGGAGGTATAGATTGGGTATAACAAACGACCCGAATGCCGGTATATCCTTGGACAGTTTTGCAAATACTTGGACGGAGCGTAATGCGGTGGATGTAAATACCGGTATAAACTTTTGGGATTTGAGTTTGCAACCGAGGTATTCCTTTTCAAGGACATTTTCTTATACGAAGGTTAGGCAATCAATAACCAACAACACGAGGTTTCCGGATATAACCGTATCTTTGGCAAAAATACCCTTTATATCATCCATCAAGTTTATAACATCTTCAAGCGCAAACCTTTCATTTTCAAAGGATAACACCTTTACATATTATCCCCCCACCCCTCCGGATAGTTCATACGATAAAAGGATATCAACAACCGTATCGGTATCCCCCAACTTAATTTTAAGTTCCGGTTCAAGTTTGAACATAACATACACGAGAACACTTAGCGAAAACGAGCAGTTATTAACATTTAAATCTGGCACAAGGGATATTCAAACAAACATAGACATTACGGCCTCACATACTATAAACAGCTTTGGAGGTTTTAAACTCCCGTGGTCAAAAAGCAATTTGCTTTCCTTGAAAAATATGCTCGTACTATCCCTAACATATTCAATAAATTCTTCAAGGTCCGATGCGATCAACTACAAATATGACCCGATAGGAGGTTTTGAATACCCGGAGGTGAATAATCTTTCGGATAGAACGAGATACTCTTTCAGTTTATCCGCAACATACTCTTTTAGCAATGCGGTTGATGCCACATTTGTTTATTCAAGGAGTTATTCCTATGATAGAAAAACCACAACGGGTTCAAAATCAAACGAGTTAAGGGTTGATGTGAAGATAAACTTTTAAATCTATAAATCCTTTTGTTAAAAATCGGGTAATAGCCTTTCACCCATCCGTATGATAATAATCCGTTGGCGGAGTGATACATCCTACCGCATAACTCATCCCCATATTTGCCGAATACTCCCCGACTAAGGTTGCCCTACCCTGCCATCAAATCATATGTATAATCTCCGTTTATGAAAAGGGACTTTTTGATTTTATTTCTTTTAACATCGTGTGCGCAGATAAATTCGGGTGAGGTGGGTATAAAGACGAATTTCGGTGTTATAGATTCAAACGAGTTAAACCCCGGAATACACTTTTTCATACCAGGAGTTCAGGGTATAATAAAGGTGCCTTCATACAACTTGACTTTGGACTTTGTATCCGAGGAGAAGGGGGAGAAGGGTTTGGACCCAATTGAGGCTCTAAGCAAGGATGGTTTGCCCGTGCTTGTGGAATTAACCGTAAGGTATATAATAAAAAGCGATAAAGCGGCGGATTTGGCAGTTGATTACGGACTACCCCTACCGGAAACCGTTGAAAGGAAGTTTTTAATACCCGCAGTTAGATCGGAGGTTAGAGATGCGGTATCCTTTTATAACACAAGTGATATATACTCTATGAGGGAAAAGTTTTCGGAACTTTTGAGGGATAGGGTTATAAAGGCTTTGGGTAAGGAAAACAGGATTAAGGTGATGGATGTATATGTAAGGAAAATAAGGTTTCCCCAGAGGTTTTTGGAAGCCATTGAGCAAAAACAGATAGCACAACAAGAAGCGGAAAGGATGAAGTATATAATAGAAAGGGAAAGGTTAGAAGCGGAAAGAAAAAAGATAGAGGCCGAAGGAATTGCGGAAGCCCAAAAAATCATAGCAAAACAACTGACAAATCAATACCTGACTTGGAAGTATTTGGAGATATTACGGGAATTCGCAAAGAGCCAAAATAACACAATTATCGTAGCACCTTATGACCAAAAATTAACACCCCTTTTAAATGTTAGGTGAGATTTTAAACCAATATACCTTCCTTTTGGGCGTTGTATAACAAAGCAAACAGTCCGTTGAGGCTTATCAATTCCTCAAAATTCCCAACTTCCGCAACCCTACCTTCATGGAACACATATATCCTATCGCAATCCATAAGTGATGAAATCCTGTGGGAAACCAAAACAATCGTTTTACCCAAATTTTTAAGGTTTTTAACAACCTCCTTCTCCGTGTGCGAATCAAGGGCGGATAGGGATTCGTCCAAAAGGATTAATTCGGCATCGCTTAAAAATGCCATTGCTAACATAAGCCTTTGCCTTTGCCCTCCGGAAAGTGAATAACCCCTTTCACCTATTAGTGTATCCAAACCCTTTGGGAAAGATTTAATATCTTCTGATAAGTTTGCCATTTCCAAAGCCCACCACATTTTATCCTCATCCGCCCTTGGGTTTGCCAACAAGAGGTTTTCCCGTATGCTAAGGGAGAATATAAAGGGTTCCTGTGGGAGTAAGAGTATATGTTCCCTTATGGACTTTGTTGATACTTCTTCCCAAGAAAAACCGTTTATAAGAATTTCTCCACCTGTGGGATTATAAAACCTCGCCAGTAGATGTAAAAACACACTCTTTCCGGAACCTGTGGGCCCCGTAATACCTACAAACTCTCCCCTCCTCACCTCAAAGTTTATGCCTTTTATAATTTGCTTATCCCCAATTGAAAATGTTAAAGAACGGGTTTCCAAATATTCAAAATCGTCTATGTTTATTTTTCCACCTTCACCTATTTCGGGCTTCACTTTAAGGAAGTTAAGAATCCTGTCATAAGAGGCATTCCCACGCTGTATTAGGTTGGCAAACCATCCCAAGGCCATCATAGGCCATATCATCATCCCTATATAACTGCCAAAGGCAACATAATCGCCGAGGGTTATCCTTCCCGTTGTGGTCATACTTCCACCAACGAGGAGCAATATAGCCGTGGATAAATAGGCCAATAGGAATATAGCGGAGTTAAATACGCCATCAAGAACCCCCATAAACACATTTAGGCCTAAGAATTCCTTAGATATTTCTTCATACCTTTTCACCAATTTGCCCTCGGTATCATAAGCCTTAACAACCCTTATGCCCGATATTATATCCCTTATCCATTCGGTAATATAACCGAAATAATCTTGAACCTTTAAAAATTGTTTGTGTATCTTTCTCCCGAGGAAAAACATAACTATTCCGAGGAATGGAAGGGGTATTATAACCATAGCGGTTAGAAATGGAGAGATTATCAGCATGGCAATTATGGAAAAGGAAGTGTATATTAGGAAATCGGATATTGCCACCAAACCCATACCCAAAGCCATATTTATAGCCTGTAAGTCGTTGGTAAATAGGGCTATCACATCCCCCGTTTGTAGGGAGTTAAAGTAATGGGGATGGAGTTTTAGCAAATGTTGGTATAAAACACCCCTAATATCCCTTTCTATAAGCCTTGATGTCCCTATAAAGAATATCCTCCAAAAGAACCTGAGAATTGAAAATGCTATTGCTACCAAGAATATATACAAAGCCCATATGGGAACTTCCGAAAACTTCCCCAAGTATAACCTATCAACGGCGTTTTTTATGAATATAGGTATTACGAGTTGTCCCAAATCCACAACGAAAAGTATAATAAATCCGGCCAAAACCTTTTTCCAATGGGGTATCAAAAGCTTTAAAATCTTCATCACTCCTTTATTATTTCCCTTTCAACCCCGTAGGGCGTTGGAGTTTCTTTAATTATCCTGTATTTTCTAAACTTTACCGCCCACCGACGAAATTCATACCTCAACCTAAGCCTAAAAGACCTACTATCCAAAAATATGGCCGTATCGTTTTCCGGCAATCTTTTAAAGTGCCAGGTATATTCAACAACGGCGTATTTATCCTCTTTTGATACATCGTGTATCGTGTGTTTATAGGGTTTTCCATACCTTTTAAAAAAATCGTTCCAGTATTTTACAAAGTCGTCGTAAGGGGTAAATCCCCGTGAAACGCCATCAATTAGCATATAGGCCTTTTTAAAATCCCCATTTTCAATGGCGGTTAAATACTCTTCCACAACCTTTTCCGCATCCATATAAGGTGGTGTTGCCGTACAGGATATTAAGAGTAAGGCGACGGTTAATTTTTTCATTACATTATAGCACCTTTCAAAGCCTCGGCGCATTCGGGGTCTCTTTCCTCGGGTAACCTTTTAACTATTTCGGGTAAAGCGTTTATTATTTCCTGCTTTAACCTTGAAGATACGGCTAAAACCTCTTCCGTGGTTAGTTTCGTGGTAGATATTCCGGCGGCCATATTCGTTATTACGGTTATCAATGTATAACATATTTCCAATTCTCTCGCGAGAAAGGCTTCTGGAACGGCCGTCATGCCCACTATATCCCCACCGAGAACCCTAAAAGCCCTTATTTCCGCGGCGGTTTCAAGCCTTGGCCCTTCCGTTGCTACATATGTTCCCTTTGGTATAACATTTAAACCCCTTTCGGATAATACCTCATAAGCGGCCTTTCTACCCTGTGGGCAAAACGGATTGGTAACATCTATATGCACAACTTTTTTCTCCGTTAAAGCCTTATAAACCCTATCCTCACCAAAGCCCGGATGCATAAACTCCCCAGAAGGCGTGTATTTTCCATCGTAAAAAGATATTTGTCCCCTTGTTCTCGTGAAGTCTATAAGTTGATCGGGTATCACAATGGAACCAACTCCTATGTTCGGGTCCATTGAGCCAACAGCGGATATTGCAAAGATTCTATCAACCTCCAAAAGCCTGAAACCCCACATATTTGCCCTAAAAGGTATTTTATGCGGTGGGATGGAATGATCCTTTCCATGCCTTGCCAAGAATACAAACTCAAAACCGTCCTTACCCACAATTATGTAATCGGCGGATGGCTCTCCCCAAGGCGTTTTTATTATGTGCCTTATATCAAGGATGTCATACCCTTCAATGTTGTAAAAACCCGAACCTCCAATAACCCCTATTCTCATAGTGGGGATTTTACCGCTGTTTGATTTATCAGTAAGTAAAGTTCTTCACTCCTCAACATAATCCAAATCCTTCCCAAATGTCTCATCAAGGAAAAACCAAGAAATAAAGGAAATTGCAAAGCATACCGCACCTACTATAACAGCTGCACCAATCATTCCAAAATGTGTTTTTAAAGCCAAAAAAGATGATGTTATCGGAACGACCGAAAACCGTATAAAATTGGGGGTAATCGTGGCAACCGTAGCCCTTAAATTCGTTCCAAAATGCTCGGCTGATGTGGTTATAAAAACAACCCAATAACCGGCGTCAATGCCGAGGATAAAGCAAAGGAAGTAAAAGGCGGTATTTGAAAGTCCCCTTGCGGAAAAATAAACGCCTAAGAATGCTATAAGCAAAAACAGGAATACGAGTATTGCCTTCTTACGACTCCTTAAAATCTGGCTTAAACTTCCGCTTATGAAATCACCAAGGGCTAAGCCCGCATAATTAACCGCAACCGCTATACTCGCATGAACATCCCCTTTGACATTTAAAACCTTAGCCATCTCCGGAGATAAAACCACCGGAATTGCCACGGAATACCATATGGGCAAACCCACAAGTATAACCTTAAAGAACCTAAAAACCCTTTCAGAGGATGAAAAGAGTAAAACCAAATCCCCCTTTTTAACATCCAACCTTTTAACCTTTTCAAACATAAAGGATTCATAAACCCTAAACCTGAAAAACAACAGGACAAAACCCAAAATCCCACCGAGGATATACATCACCCTCCAATGTAAAATTTCCGCAAAAAATCCGGCAAAAATTGCCCCGGATATGCCAAAGGATGCAACGACGGTTGTACCCCAACCCCTATCCTCTTTACTAAGGGTTTCGCTAACCAATGTTATGGCTCCACCCAATTCACCCGCCAAACCCAAACCCGCAAAAAACCTAATAACCATATAAGACCAGGGGTCAAATACGAAGGCGTTAAGGATATTCGCAATTGAATATATGAATATTGAGCCGAACAAAGCCTGCTTTCTCCCTATTTTATCCCCTATAATCCCGAACAATATGCCACCCACCATAAACCCAGCCATTTGGGCGTTTAAAATATAAACCCCTTTCGTTAGAATCTCTTCCGGACTTAACCCTATATCCTTTAAACTCGGAACCCTCAAAATGGAAAACAATACAAGGTCAAAAATATCAACAAAATAGCCAAATGCGGATACTATAACCGTCGGGGTTAAAATCCTCTTTACCCTTTCCATATAGGGAATTTTAAGGATGAAAAGGTTAAAAGCATTTCAAGGAGAACCGCGAGGATAAGGGCTATTTTTATATGGTTGTTTAAAGGTTTGGGTGGTTCCGGTATCCTCAAACCCACCTTTTCATTTACAACGATTATGCCTTTTAGGTCGTTCCCCTTATAAACCCTATATATCCCCGGCAATTCACCCCTAAAAACATCCGGACAACATATGGATGTTTTACCCTTTATGGTGTAGTTATCCCCGAGTTTTACACTATCGCCGACAAAGGCATAAACTTTCCAAATATTTCTTGAAAAAACGGACAAAAACCTGAGGAATTCCGGTGTAAACCCCCACCCGGTATATGCGGGAGAGAAACCGAAGACCTTTAAACCCTTATATTCAACACCCACCAAATTCCCCCTTTTATCGTATAATAACGGCTTTCCGGTTCTAAAAACGCATCCACTATCCGGAAATAAAAATTCAACCAGACCCCTTTCGTAATTTAAACCCAACCCATCAAGTATTTTGCACTCTTTCGTAAAAACTATGTCCAAGCCCTTAAAAACCGTATCAACACCAACCTTTAAATTTGCTTTTGTTGTTTTTAAAGCGTAATAAATAACCTCACCGTCCATTCCCCTACCGTAAACCCTTCCCCCTTCGGCTTTTTCAAGGACATAATCGTAAAGGGTTAAATACCCGATGTTTATGATAACATCCCCCATAAAGTTTCCGGAAGCGGAGTATATAAAAACAGTATCCTTTGGTATTTCAATCTCATCCGACAAAGTCGTTTTTGGGGATTGCATGTGTATCTTTAATTTTACGGGTAAATTGCCCGTTTTTATAACGATGTTTATCCTATCACTACTTGCATCAACGCTTAGAATTTTCCACGAACCTTCGGAAGACCAAACCTCATACTCAACCGGCGGTACCTCGTTCCAAACACCTACTAATGCAACCTTACCCTTGGGTTTCTGCGAGGGCGAGAATCTGATTTCGGAAAATTTCCCCCATTTTTTGTATATCTCGGCTACCTTATCAAATGGTATATCCTTTACCCAAATTTCCCTCGGCGGTTTTCCGTTATAGAGAAACGGCTTTGCTAAAATTAAAAAGAGCAACAAAACCGTTAAACATCTCAAGAGCAAAACCAAATAATCCCTTACCTTTAAGAGAAAGGATGCCCTCGTTATACCGGTATCAAAAAAACCCACCCATGAGAATTGTATTTTGGGTGCCAACCTGTTGGCAACGGTATGGATAAATATAACCGCCAAAACTCCCCCAATCCCCACATAAAACCAAATGGGATTTAGGGTCCAAAACATTACAAAGAGAGGAGTTTAACGAATAGGGGATGTGGATTTAGGGGTTTTGATGAATATTCGGGATGGAATTGAACCCCTATAAAAAATGGGTGCTCCGGCCATTCTATAATCTCAACCAGCCCATCAATTTCCCCGGAAATCACAAGCCCGCTCTTTTCAAACCCTTCCCTATAAGCGTTGTTAAACTCGTATCTATGCCTATGCCTCTCCCTTATAACATCCTTACCGTATATGGAATGGACAAAGGTTCCCGGTTTTAATTTGACATCCTGTCCGCCCAGCCTCATGGTTCCACCTAAGGGTTTATCCTTTTGGTCGGGTAAAAGGTGTATCACGGGATAAGGTGTATATTTATCAAACTCCTCGCTATGCGCATCCTTCCAGTTCAAAACATTCCTCGCCCATTCAATCGTCATCAGCTGCATACCCAAGCATATACCCAATATGGGTTTTTTGTTCTCCCTCGCATACCATATGGCCTTTATTTTACCTTCTATTCCCCTTTTCCCAAAACCACCCGCTATTATGATTGCATCGTAATCCCTTAAAACACCATCCGCCCCCTTTTCCTCTATTTCAACGGCATCTATTAGTTTTATTTCCGGTCTTACACCCGTATATGCCCCCGCGTGTATTATCGCCTCTATAAGGCTTTTATAAGCATCTCTAACCTCAACATACTTCCCCACTATCGCAACCTTTTTAACCTTTTTGGCATTTTCAAGGTTATTAACAAAGTTTTCCCAGTCGGACAAATCCCTTTTGAGATATGTCCTTATTCCGAGTTTTTCAAGGATCAAATCGTCCAAACCTTGCTCCGCTAAAATAAAGGGTATTCTATAAACATTTTCAACATCGTAAGCGCTTATAACCGCCCTTATTGGGACACTTGAAAACAATGCTATTTTTGACCTTGCATCCTCGGTTAAAGGATATTCACCCCTGCAAACTATCGCATCCGGCTGTATCCCTATCTCCCTCAACTTTTGAACGGAATGTTGGGTTGGTTTTGTCTTCTGCTCACCTACGGACTTCACAAATGGAACATAAGAAACATGTATATAAAAACTGTTTTCTTCAAGACCCATTTGTCTCGCCGCTTCTAAAAAGGGCAAGCTCTCTATATCCCCAACGGTTCCCCCTATTTCAACCAGGCATAAGTCGTAATCCTTTGCGATCTCTTTCAATTTTTCCTTTATAAGGTTTGTAAGGTGTGGTACAACTTGAACTGTTGCCCCGAGGAAATCACCTTTTCTTTCCTTGTGTATTATCTCGTGGTATACCTGGCCAGCCGTAATATTGTTTTTCCGCGATAAGTTTCCCCCGAGAAACCTCTCATAATGCCCTATATCAAGATCCGTTTCCCCGCCATCATCCGTAACGAATACCTCTCCGTGTTGATAAGGGTTCATTGTTCCCGCATCGGAGTTGAGATAAGGGTCTATCTTTACAAGGGTTACCTTTAAACCCCTACTCTTCAATAACAAGCCCAATGAAGCCGTGGTTATACCTTTACCCAAAGAGGATAAAACGCCACCCGTAATAAATACAAATTTCATCAGTCCCTATAATCTTTATAGGGTGCGTCTATGGGGAAACTCTTTAAAAGCGGATGGCCTTCGTAATCGTCGGGTAAAAGGATTCTTTTGAGGTTGGGATGTCCGGAAAACCTAACCCCAAAAAGGTCATAACACTCCCTTTCATGCCAATCCGCACCCTCAAACAAATCGTAAAGGGAGGGTACTTCGGCACCATAAGGAACATTTTCCACAACTATCCAAACCTCGGAATTGTTTTCAAGGTTTGCCAACCTATAATAAAGGGTTAGGTTTTTACCGTTATCAACGGCCGTCATAAAGGAAAAGTATGTATAACCGCTCTCTTTAACTTCTTGCGCTTTTTTCCTTAAATCGCCCAACTCAATCCTCAATTCGTTCATAAGCGGGTATTATACTTCCGGCAAGTGTTAAAGGGTGAAATTGGTCAATTTATCGCTATAAATACCGAAACCTTTTAGGGAAAGATTGGGTGAAGTAAGGTATTCCCTTGTTGAGGTGTTAAGGGAGTTTGAAAAGGAGATAAAAAACGGTGTTATAAGAAGCCGTGGAAAATAGATTTGCAAGAAGATTGGAGGAGGAAATGTGCACGATGAGATTGGGAAAATGAAATCGGAAATGCGGGAGGAAATAGGAAAATTGAGGGCCGAAATGCACGACGAAATTGGGAAACTAAGGGCAGAGATGTATTAGTTTAAGGGAGATATAGTTAAATGGATGTTTATATTTTGGATTGGTGATGTTTGCACTGCTAAAACTCTTGTGAATTCGGTCAGTAAGCAAATGTCCGGAAAAGTAAGGCAACCCTCTATTTACCGAAAGCCCACAATGAAATTACAAAAATTAAGTTATCATTCCGGAATAATTGAAAATATCTCGGGCAAGAATTTCCTACCCTCTTTAAACAAATTCCGTATAATCCTTGCCGTTGCACCCCATACCGTTCCCAGTCTCGTTTCCACCAAATCCGTATAAACCAACGGTCTTAGGTCTATAAGGGGTATAAAATCCCAAGCAACTATTTCATCAGAAGGCTTAATAATCACTTCATGGGAAATAGTGGCCACATACGGATATACCTTTATGTTTGTAACGGCCGTCTTAACGGGTTTTAACTCCCCAACAATGCTATAATCAACGGGATTTAAACCCAATTCCTCCTCAATTTCCCTCAAAAGGGCGTTTAATGGGGATTCTCCGATTTTTACCATACCACCCGGGAATCCTATTTCCCCGGCATGTTGCGATAAGTTTTCCGACCTCTTAACCAACAAAACGGATAAATCTTTGAACAATATACATACAGCGGATTTTTTAACCCTTGGCATACATTTCCTCCGCGGATACGGTTTTTATCCTATCGGTAATTTGGGAAATCAATCCGCATAAAACCTTTTTAGGCCCTATTTCCCAAACTTCATCAACCCCCATACTTAAAGCGGTATTTATCATATCAACAAACCTGACTGATGATCTTAATTGTATCTTTAAAGCCTCGTAAATTTCCTTTGAACTTCTCGCAACTTTACCGGTGGAATTCATTATAACGGGTACCTTGGGTTCGGAAAAATGGGTATTTTCTAAAACTTCTGCAAATTCCTTTGCGGCACCATCCATTAACGGTGAATGAAATGCGGTGCTAACCTTTAACGTTATAACCCTCAAGCCCTTATACCCCTCCTTTAAAACGGAGACAACTTTATCCACTTCGTTTTCTTCACCGGATATAACGACTTGTAAAGGGGAGTTTATATTCGCTATTACGGTTTTTTTCACCCCGATTTCCAACAAGACTTTTTCGGATATATCGTAAGCGTTTTGACCTATTACAGCGGCCATCTTTCCACCTTTGGCCTTACCCATTAATTCACCCCGTTTAACCACCAATCTTAGGGTCTCTTCAAATGTGAAAACCCCCGCCGCGTACAAGGCGGTAAATTCACCCAGACTATGCCCAAATACAACCTCATAGGATATACCATCCCTTTTAACGAGTTCAAGTAATGCGGAGGAATATACAAAAATTGCCGGTTGTGCGTTTTCGGTTTTTACGAGTTCCGTTTCGGGTCCAAAAAACGAGAGTTCTTTAATGGATTTTCCGGAAATTCTGTCGGCATAATCGTACATGTCCCTTATAAAATCGTATTTTTCGTATAAAACTTTTCCCATTCCCACATATTGACTTCCCTGACCCGGAAAGGCAAAGCCCTTCATATCAACAAAATTTCGTTTATTAACCTCTTAGGGTCATCCTTTACTTCCTGCAAAATTTCGGAGATTTTTTGAGAAACATTATGGGGTTCCCTTTCAAGCTTGTCCAAAACGGTAAGTAGGGGTGCGTACAGGTTTTCCTTCTCACCCTCAAAACCATTTATAGTACTAAAAATCTTTGAGTATGCTTCAACTACCACCGGGTTCCTTAGGACATGCCTGTAATCGTATATGGGTTTTGCCTCTTCAAGGTAGTATAATGTCCGGCTCTTCTTTATATATACCTCAAATGTTCCCAACATATATAGCCCCTTGCCCACCACCTTTATAAGCCCCAAGTCCTCGGATGCGCACAGGTACATACGGGATTTCCCCTTATAAACCCTCTCATCAAGTACCAAAACCCTTGTGGTGGTTTCAAAGGTGTATTCCATATACCTTTACCTCCTTTTTGTTTTCCCTTAAAACCACATAAACCGCGGGCATATAAGGGGTGTTGTAATAAACACCCACATTTCCGAACCTATCAAGCCCTATTATACCAACCGGATAATCAGTTAAACTTACAGCAGATTTTGCGGCACATTCCGGTTTCATTCCCATTAAGACAAAATCGCAAAACCTCTTGGTTAATAAAACCCTAATTATTCCCTCTCCTATTCCGGTAGCGGATGCCCCAACACCCCTTTCCGCCCAGGTTCCCGCCCCGGGTATAGGTGTATCCCCAACCCTACCCGGAAGTTTTATAGATGTGCCTCCGGTTGATGTTCCGGCACATACGGATGTTCCATCCGTTGCAACCGCCCCAACCGTTCCTATGAAGAGTTCCGGATATTTCCTTATAAGTTCTGCGGTCTTTTCCATAAACCCGTAAGAATCCAATTCTCCCTTAAATATTTTTTCCTTTACCCTTTCCAATCTCTCTTTGGACCATTCGGTTATCACATCCGATTTCGGAAGTTGAAAAATATCGGCGAGTTTTTCCGCTCCCTTACCGTACATTATATGATGCGATGTTTTCTCCGCCACTATTCTCGCCAAGGATATGGGATTTTTCACATTTGAAACCCCGATTACAGAACCTATTAAAAGGGGGTCATCATTAACAATACATGCATCCATCTCAACACTCCCATCAATGCTTAAAACACTACCCGTTCCGGCGTTAAATATGGGGCTATCCTCCAAAACTTTTATCGCTTCCTCAACGGCATCTATTGGCTTTCCACCGCCTTTTAAAACTTCTATTCCTTTTTCCGCAGAATGAATTAAAATATCCTTTGCCTCATTTAACCTATCCTTTTTCCACTCCCCAGCACCGCCGTGAACAACTATTGAAAGCACAGTATAATATTATAAAGGTGAAAAAGTATTTGCAAGGGAGAGGGAAACCCCCTACGCTTTAAAAATTTCAGCCTTATAATATCCGCTCATCTATTGCGG
>CAYRSH010000023.1:0-23867 GCA_964426895.1 uncultured bacterium | reverse complement strand
CCTACCATTCACCTAAACCTCTCAATTATGCCTCTCTTACCCCCTCTTGTCAAGTGTTGTGCAAAGCAACTACAGTTATAAGCGTTCCGAACGCCAAAAATAAAACACCCATTATTTCAAGAGTTTTTCCATTTCTTTCCTATAAACCTCGTAAAGTGGGAATGCCTCCACGAGTTCCTTTACTTTCCCCTTAGCTTTATTTATAACCCCCTCATCACCCTTGGACTTTAACACCTCTGCTATTAACTTACCTATTAATCTCATCTCATTCTCTTTCATCCCACGGGTTGTTAATGCAGGAGTTCCTATTCTTATACCGCTTGCCACCCAAGGTTTTTGGGAGTCAAATGGTATAGTGTTTTTATTTACGGTTATGTTTGCCTCTTCCAACCAATTTTGCGCCTCCTTTCCGGTAATTCCAAGGTTTCTAAGATCTACCAACATAAGATGCGTGTCCGTGCCATTTGAAACGAGTTTTAACCCCTCTTCCATTAGCGTTTCGGCCAAAGCCTTTGCATTTCTAACTATTTGTCTTTGATATTCTTTAAACTCTTCCCCCATAGCCTCTTTAAACGCCACGGCTTTCGCCGCTATAACATGCATTAAAGGACCACCCTGAATGCCCGGGAAAACCGTTTTATCAATTATTTGAGCATATTCATTTGATGTTAAAATTATAGCGCCCCTTGGACCCCTTAAAGTCTTATGGGTTGTGGTTGTGGTGAAGTGGGCATAAGGTATGGGTGAGGGGTGTTCTCCGGCCACCACCAAACCCGCTATGTGGGCTATATCCGCTAAGAGATAAGCCCCAACCTCATCCGCTATTTCTCTAAAAGCCTTAAAATCCACCTTTCTCGGGTAAGCAGAATACCCGCATACTATTATTCTGGGTTTATGCTGTTTTGCCAAATCCTTGATGTGGTCGTAGTTTAAGGTTTCCGTATTCGGATCAACTCCGTAATAAACCACATTGAAGAATTTCCCCGCAAAATTTACAGGGGCACCGTGTGATAGATGCCCCCCGTGATCTAATCTCATGGCGAGGATCGTATCCCCGGGTTGTAAAACGGCAAAATAAACCGCCATATTTGCCTGTGTGCCGGAATGCGGTTGCACATTTGCATGTTCGGCATTAAAGAGTTTTTTCGCCCTTTCTATGGCCAAACTCTCGGCGACATCAACGAATTCACACCCACCGTAATACCTTTTATTCGGATAGCCTTCCGCATACTTATTGGTCAATGGGCTCCCCATTGCGGTTAAAACTGCAAGGGATGTAAAGTTTTCCGAGGCAATAAGTTCCAAAGTCTCGTGTTGCCTTTTAACCTCGTTATATATAGCCTCAAATATTTCGGGATCCGCATTTTTCAACACTTCAAAAAACATATTGCGGATATTTTAAGGTTGGCGTTTTAGAATTTTGCCTGGGCGGTTTGCACACCTATACTAACTTCTACCCTCGGATAGGAAACGAAGGGGGCGGAAACACAGGAATCTTTCATATCCACACAGGTTTTAAACAGGGGTAATAGGTACGCAAAGCCCACAAAAGGCCTATCACTTCCTTTCCTATTCAACCTTATGGTGTAGTATATACCTGCGGATTTTCCGATTGCCCCCGTTTTAAACCTGTATATCTCCGTATAAGAACCCATATTAACACTTTTCTCACCCTCCATCTGGAAGCATGTTAAACCCGCCTGCAAACCGATTTCGTGAATTCCCAAGAAAAGGGAAGATGAAACCCTTACCATATCTTCAAAACACGGCTTTGGATATTTCATGTTGGGGGCAAGGATGAGTTGGAGTGTGGCCATTCTATTTATGTACAAGCCCCAACCAAAGGATAGGCCCCCATAGGTCCCAATAGGGGCACTTCCCAAATCCGTACTTATGCCACCAAATAAACCGATAAATGCCGTATATCCTATCATTATCTCGCTATTAGAACATTACAAGCCTTTGAAGATACATATGCTCTAAACTCCGCGGTATCAACTCTAACCCTGTACTCGCCGGGATACAATCCCCTAACAACAAAAATGTTGTCCTTATAGGACCTCTTCAAGGTACCGCAAACACTATCATTTGCCGCATATACCACATCAAAATTCGTAATGATGGTTATAGTATCGTTTCCATTGGAACTTTTATTGCATAAGTCGCATTTTGATGATGGTCTAAAACTCCAAGAGCGAACAACTGAGGGACAATAATTTTCCTCTTTTATTTCCACGCTAAGGGTTTCGCATCCGTAGTTTGAACCTTTAACTATTAAAACCCTTTTGGGTTTCCCATCAAATGAATATGTTAAAACATTATAGTTTTGGGCATATCCATCCGAAACCTTTCTTCCGGCACTGTCAAACACCTGAATAAATGTACTCTCCGGCGCAAAAATCATTAGATCCCCCAGCAATTTTTCCTCAGTATAGTATGTCTGAGTGCAAGAGATAAAGGCAAATAAAAGTATCAACCTTTTCATCTCCTAAGCCTATAAAAAATTATGCCTAAAACCAACACAACAATAATAACCACGGCCGCCAAAATATAATACCTTATTTCCTCAAATAGCGGATTATGTCCAACTTCCAATTCCACTTTTCCCACGCTTTTCCAGACATTAAACTTTTGCCCTTCAAAGTCCCTTTGCCCCTCAAACAGTCCGTTTTTAACCCTAATCTTTATCCCGGTATCCGCAAAAATCTTGTATTCAGATGCCCCTTTTCTCGTTATTTTAAAATAATCTTCCAATACTAAATAATCGTATCCGAAAGAGCCCTCACCGGGAAGGATTAAGGGGGTAAGTACAACCCGGTTATCTTTTACAAAATAATCTTCCTCACCCCCGGTTATGTTAAACCTTTCGCTCTTTTTGGGTAATTCTACGGACATAAGGGGTCCTCTAAAAGCATTTTTACCATCATTTTTTATGCTTAGCAACTCAACGACATGGTATATACCCCTTTCTTTAAAAATCCCTATACTATGGCTCTTTATGGTTAAATTTGAACTGTCAGCAGAAACATCGTAAACATCAATCGTTATAACGGTTGAAGTATCGCTAAGGATGATTGGTTGGGATGGAAACCTTTCACCTCCGTATAGGGCTGTAAGCCCTATCACATGTGGCCCTTTTGGAACCTTTATCCAACCCTCACCTTTAATAATTACGGTATCAAAAACTTCGCTTCCGTCTTTAAAAAATCCCGAAATCTCAACCTTTATTTCACCGTTTATATAAGAGTTTCTTGAAACATTAAAAACCCTTACATAAACGGAATCCAAAAGCGAAATCAACCAAAGCAGCATTTACAAATTTCTCCTCAGGGAGGAGAATATAACCTTAACCACCCCGAGGTTTCCCTCATCTACCCCGATTATTATCCATTTATTTCCAATCTTTTCACCGTATATGGTGAAGTTTCCAATATAACCCATGTGAAAGGACCTCAAATTCTGCGAGAGTAGGGAATTTAAAACCCCTAAATCTTTCCAATCCCCATATATTTTTGAGAATTTACCCCCGGAAAATTCCAAAACAAACTTTACACCCTTTGGGACACTTATTCCCTCAACGGGTTTTTCTTCCACCGGTATCGCCTCCTTAACCTCTTCTTTTTCGGTTTCCTCTATTTCCTCAAATATATGCGACTTTTCAAACTCTTTCTTTAAGACTTCTAAAATCCCTTCCTTCTCCTCAGATTTTTCTTTACTTTCCTTTTCCTTCATTAAGGTTTCCAGTGCTTTTTCAACCTTTTCAACATCAACCTTCTTTTTCTCCTTTAATTTCTCCAAAACCTCGGGTAGTGTTCGTAGGAGTTTATCGGCTATTTCAATATCAAAAGGCGTGTTTTCGTTTATGGACTCTATATCAACACCCGACAATTCCGACCACAATTTTATGGCCTCTGGGTCATTCCCCAACTCTTCCTTACCCTGTAAAACGATCATATAAAGTTCAGACATACAACACCTCCTTTATTTGTTCGGGACCCAAACCAAACGATTTGGCGTAAATAATTGTCCTCAAAGTTATTACTTCCCTTTCCAACTCGTTAAGATATTGTAAAACCGAATAAAAACTCACGGGTTCCCTCCTAAAATTCCTTAAAACACCTCCGAAAAACTTCCTTTCAAAAATAGTATCTATGTTTTCCAAACCAACCCGTTTTAACCCAAGGTGTTCCGATACAACCCTTTGTAAATCTTCAACGGTCTCACACTGTAAAACCTTTATTTTTAAGGAGCCTGACAAATACCCACCTTCAATCCATAGACTGGGTCTCTCACCATATTGCAGGGATATAAAAGCCAAAGCCAGATTTTTCGCGTCTATGGAAAACCTATAAAAATCCTTAACGGATGGATGAATGTTTCTACTTAGGATGTTGTGATAAAACGAGGTATAAATACCGTATTCAAATTTTACGAGTTCTCCGGATTTCAGGTATTTAAGGGATTCCCTTGTAATTTCAAAGGGTAAGCCCTTTATGATCACCTTAACCCTTTCGGCTACGGAATATGCATCCTCCTCTTTCATTAGATCTCTTAACCTTATTTCGTCTAAAATACCAATGGGCAACAAAGCCCTTAGAACATCCTCTTCGGGATGGGAATAAAACTTCCCCCTAATTATGGTGATAAAATTCTGTAAATCCCACCGTGCAAGATATGTTTCCAAGGAATACAAAAGATTCT
The DNA here is from genome assembly GCA_964426895.1 of uncultured bacterium. Taxonomy (GTDB): domain Bacteria; phylum Hydrothermota; class Hydrothermia; order LBFQ01; family LBFQ01; genus Caldipriscus. Next base: position 19,166 of record CAYRSH010000023.1, on the reverse strand, counting down.
CATCATCGGAGAGTATTTTTTTGATCTTTTCAACCTCGTCTATAAAAGCCAAATTAACCGCATTTAAAAGTTTGGATATTCCCCCCTTCTCCCCTACTTTGGGTAGATACTTCGCATATTTAGTGTCCTTTAAGACATTTTCAATATTTTCAAGGTCTTCCCTTATTAATGCTTCAATTTCAATGGGTGTTAGTAATTTTGCCCTTTTCCCCCTAACCCTTGCATAAGCGTATTCTACCGACATATTAACCCCCTTTCTTATAGTTTGGAGCTTCTTTTATTATGAATACATCGTGTGGATGGCTTTCTTTTATACCCGCGTTGGTTATCTTTATAAACTCCGCCTTTTCCCTCAATTCCTTTATGTTTGATGCTCCGATATATCCCATACCCGCCTTCAAACCGCCAACCAGTTGAAATATAACATCCTTAACCTTCCCCCTATAAGGAACCATCCCTTCCACACCTTCGGGAACAAACTTCAAACTTCCATCCCAACCGTACCGCGAAGCCCCGCCTTCTAACATTGCCCCGAGGGAACCCATACCCCTATAAGTCTTATACCTCCTACCTTCGTAAAAAATATCCTCTCCGGGACTTTCATCCGTACCCGCTAACAAACTACCCAACATAACGGCATCGGCACCGGCCGCCAAGGCCTTAACAATATCGCCCGAGTACCTTATCCCCCCATCGGCTATTAGTGGAACATCGTTATACAAACAGGCTTTATAACATTCCATTATTGCGCTCAACTGTGGCACACCCACACCTGCGACAACCCGTGTGGTGCAAATGGACCCCGGACCCACACCTACCTTAATACCATCCGCCCCCTTATCTATAAGGTACATAGCACCGTCATATGTGGCCACATTTCCGGCCACAACATCAATATTGGGATAGTTTTTTTTCAGGTACTCAACCGCATAACCAACCCTTTTACTATGACCATGGGCGGTATCCACGACAAAAGCGTCAACACCCGCTTCGTATAAGAGTTCCGCCCTCCTTTCAAAATCCTTAGAGGGACCAATAGCAGCCGCAACCCTGAGCCTTCCCAAATTATCCACATTAGCATCCCTATCATCCTCATGGTTGAAAACATCCTTTGTGGTTATAAGACCAACTAACTCATCCTTATCGTTTATAACGGGTAATTTCTCTATCCTATGTTTCCGAAGGATTTCCTTAGCCTCCTCTAAGGTTATAGGATAATACGCTACTATTAACTTTTCCCTTGGGGTCATGTATTTTGTTACGGGTTCGCCATCATTTTCCGCATAATAAATATCTCTTCTCGTTATAATACCCTTCAACTTACCCTCACCATTAATTATAGGGATTCCGGATATGTTATGGGTATGCATGAGGTTTTTTGCATCGCCTACGGTGGCTTTCTCCGTAAGGGTGTAAGGGTTTATTACCATCCACGCCCTAAACCTTTTAACCTTTTTAACCTCCTCAGCCTGCTTTTCCGGCGAAAGGTTTCTATGAATAACCCCTATGCCACCGTTTAAGGCTATGGCAACCGCCATCCTATGCTCCGTAACCGTATCCATAGCGGCGGAAACAATGGGTATGTTCAAAGGTATATTCCTGCTAAACCTACTTTTAACATCTACTTCAGAGGGCAAAACCTCACTATACCTTGGAATTATAAGGACATCATCAAAAGTTAAAAGTTCTTTGAGTTGAACCTCCACCTTGTTATCCATATCAATCCCTGAACTTCATCTCTATCCTTTCGTATTTTGCCCCCGATTGGAAATAACCTTGTTTTATTTTTAACTTCTCCGGATCTATTGGGGCGTTTTTGAGTATTAATTCCCTTAAAACCTTCGCCCTGTCCTCATACAGGAAATTGTTAGTGGCATAAATGTATACTTCTACCGGACCGTTTCCCTTATACTTTGCCTTTAAGAAATTCAACATTTCTACAATCCTTTCCTCACCATCGGGTTGCAAGTTCGCCCTCCCGGGTTGGAATACATAATCGGTGTTTAGATAAACCATGTTATCACCCTTGGGGTCGGATATGGCAAAACCCACTATTTCGGGCACTTCCCTAACTTCCCTCCTTTTGGCCCCGGTCTTCCTCTCCAAGTATATCCTATATGTAAACCTCTCACCGGGTTTTATTGCGGGTATTCCCTTATCGGATATACCATCCCACACTATCTCATTTGGTACTCCTCCCCTTCCCTCAAAGGTTTTTACGGGTATTCCAGCCGAGTTGTAAATAACTATCTTCCAGTTATCTGGCTTTGGTAATTTCCCGGGTTTTATAACTATTTTATCCACTATCATAACGGGATATACCGGCCTTCTCAAGAATGGGTTGTTCAGTTTCACAACTTCCGCCAATTCCTTATCTATTCCCGCGGGTAACCTCTTTTCCAAACCCTTTTCCTTTAAGAGTATAAAACTATCAATGGGTTCAAAGGGCTTTAATTGCAAATCTACTATGGGTTTTACCGCATCGTCTATTTTGTATTCCGCCGTACCGACAACGGTTTCTTCTTCGGAAATCTCACCACCTCCCCCGGCTGGTGCGGGTTGCTCACCTCCCTCCGCGGGGGCCTGTTGAGTTTGACCACCTTGACTCTGAGCATAACCAAGAAAAGGCAATCCAAAAAACGCCAACAATATCAAATACCTCTTCATGCCCTTACTCCAAAATGAACCTCATGGTTATCTTACCCGAACAACCCTCGGGGATATTGCTTGAAAACTGCCAACCCTGTATAGCGCTTATTGCAGCCCTATCAAGAATGTCATAACCACTTGACTTAACGAGATCCAGATTTTTGATAGTACCGTTTGAGGATAATACCACCTGGACAACCACAACCCCCTGCCAACCTTCCCTACGGGCCCTTAGAGGGTATTCGGGCTTAACCTTGCGGACGATCTTGCCTTGAATACATCCTTCTACCTCAATGGCCCCACCCCCTTTCACCTGTACAGGTTCGGCGGGAGCCGCTATCTCCTTCGTTGCGGGCTTTGGTACGGCCACTTCAACGGACGGTGCCGCTGCGGCCAATCCACCACCTTCACCACTGCTCAAACTTATACCTCCTCCGCCCCCTTCACCGCCGAGTCCAAGACCTCCACCGAGTGAGCCTTCAAATCCGGCTCCACCAAGGGATACGGCGGGAACGGCCTCTTGCGCCAATATATCGGCCGTACTTACACCTTTTGATGGGACGGCCACCACAACATCCGCGGCTTCGGCACTCAAAGATTGGTCAAGGGATTGTATATCTATTTTTGCAGAAGTTTCCAACGCCGCATTCAAGTCTATGTTTTTAACCTGTACCTGCTCTGGGAGCATTTGGGTACTCGCTATCTGAAATTTTATGTTTTGCGGAATATCCACATTTAACTTTGGACCGCCGAGTTTTATTGTGGGGTTCATGGTTTGGGAGAGTTTTGCCTGCAAATCTATTTTCTTCGGCTCACCGGGCTTCTTTTCGTCCTTCTTTTCATTGATATCTTTCTTCTTTTCATTGATGATATTTTTCTTCTTTTCCAATTGTTTCATCAACTTGGGTGATATATTCTTCTTTTTAGCGAGCTTTTCTTCCAACAATTGGATTTCTCTAAGTCTTGCCTCTTCGAGGGCTGCCATTATTTGGCCCCTCATTGTCCACGCCAAAACCGCCAACACCGCCAAAGACCAGAGAAAGAAGACCGCCAACCTCTTTTGCGCGCGGTCCTCCTTCTCATCCGGCAATTTAACGGTTCTCACTTGTGCCATGTTTCACCTCCTGTTCCGTATATTATAAGGGCGAAAAATTTTTTCCTCAACCCCCTCCTCTCCTCTTTACAACCGCAAGTGCGGTCCTCTTACAACCCGCCCTCTTTGTCTCGTCTATAACCTCTAAAACCCTTCCCCAGTTTATCTCCTTATCGGCCCTTATGACGGTTAGTTGTTGCCCTTTTAGTTCTGGGTCTCCGGCATCAAGGGCGTATTTTTCTTGCAATTCTTTGACCCTTTCCCTTAAAGCGTTTAAATCGGGCATCTCCTTATCCTGAACATACAACTTTCCCTCCTTGGTAATTGATATTGGTATGCTCTGCTCCAAATCAACCTCTATGACATTCGCCTTTGGAATATCCACCCTTACACTCGTACCTTGAAATAGCGACTGTGCGTTCGCTATCATCGTTGCAAGAGTCAAAATCATTACACCAGCCATTGGGAAAAGGTACTGACCCACATCCGGTGCTTCTTTCTTTTCAAGTTTTTTCGCCATAATTTTACCTCCTCTTTACCCTTTTCATTATTAACACATCGGAGGTGCCTTTTTGTTTTAATAAGTCTATCATTTGGATAACATTTTCATATATGACTTCTTCATCGGCCGAGAGCAAAGCCTGTTTCTTCACACTCCTCGCCAAGAGCTTTGGTATCAGGTCGGGCAACCTAGATGGATCAACGGGTTCTTCGTTTAAGAGTATTGTTCCGTCGGCTTTCAGGTGTATATTAACCTTTATATCGCTTTTCTGAGGTTGTTGGGGGGTAGGCATTCTTAATCTGGTTGGTAAGGACCTGCTAATATAAATACCGGATTCCACGATAAAGGGTAAGGTTAGCATAAACATTATTACCAACGAAGTCGTCACATCGGAGAAGGGGCCGAGGTTTACGCTCGGCCCCTTGGGTTTAGAAAATTCCCTCTTTCTGGCCATGTTATGTCTTTTGCAACTGGCTAACTATTATCAAAAGCCTCTTCGCCGCGTTGTCTATCCTCGTGGTAATTTGATCTACGATATTTGTTACATAGTTATAAACGGGTATGGATATCATCGCTATTATCAATCCCCACCAAGTCGTAACCAACGCTACAGATATACCTTTACCCACAACTTCCGGTCCTCCTGTACCGGTAACCGCTATCTGGTGGAATGAGTCTATCAATCCGTCTACGGTTCCGAATAGACCGGCAAGCGGAGCAACGGCGATTACGGAGGACAAACCGGAGGTGAATTTGAGCAATTTTGACCTTTCAAAGGATAACACCGAATCCATCATATCGTACATCTGGTCAAGGGGTAAATGTATGTTTTCAAGACCAGCCCTAAGGGTGTTGTGTAATGGGTGATCCGTCCTTTTGAGATAGGCAATGGCACCCTCAACATCGCCGTTTTCAAGATATGCTTGTATATCCGATAAAACCTTGTTGGCGTTGAAGTTTTTACGGCGGAAGACATAGAACAGCCTCTCACCTACGAGGATTAACGCCAAGACGAATAGGATGAGTAGGATAACCATTGTTAGGTTGTCAAAGAACCCCATAAAGGTGACCACGCCATCCACCACGGCATATAAGCGGAATATGTTAAGTATATTAAACCCTTCCTGCACGGCCGGCAAAATTGCAAAAACCATTTCCATATTCTCCTACCTCCTTTTTATTGCGGTAGTTGTTTAATAATATCCTCCATCTGTTGGGCCTCCGTGGCCCTACCCTGCTGCCTATAAAGGTCAGCAGCCTGCCTAAACGCCCTCGCCGCGTTCCTAACATCCCCCATCTCATTATAAGCTACCCCCATTATACGGTATGCATCGGGCACCTTTTGGCTGTTTGGAAACCTCTTTATAAACTCCTGGGCGGCCTTAATGGCGGCGTCATACTCCTGTAAGGATAAATGAGCGGTTGAGGAATAGTAGAACACATCCTCGGCATGCTGCCCATCCGGGAAGAAGTCCTTATACTTTTTGAAAGCCTCAATAGATTCCCTAAACTTCTTGTTTTTCAAGTAGAGGGTTCCGGCATAGTATAAAGCTTCCTCGGCCTTATCGCTCTTTGGATACTCGTTTCCAAGGCGGAAGAAGAGGTCGGCGGCTTTCACCTCATCGCCGGCGTTCATTGCATCCGCAGCAGCCTTATAAAGTGCAAGCGCCGCTATATTGCTTGTTGGAAACCTTTCTAAGAACTTTTCAAGATAATTGGGGTCTTGTTCGGTTAGCCTGAAATAAACCCTTTCAAGACCCGTTTTGGCCTTAGGGGCGAGTTCATGGTCGGGGAACTTGTTTAGGAAAGTTTCGTATTCTTGCCTTGCGGATTCCCAATCTTTTTTACCCTCATAGGACTCGGCTATCCAGAATTGGGCCCTCGGAACCTTTGGATGGTCGGGGCAATGCTCTAAAAACCACCTAAACCTTGATATGGCATCGTCAAACTGTCCGGCCATTTTATACAACTCTCCGGAACTGAAAGCGGCATCACAAGCCTTGGGTTGTCTCGGATATTTCTGCATGGTTAAATCCCAATTCTTAACAGCATCACCATAAGATTTGGCGGCCTTTGCCGCATAACCCGAGTAATAAAGGGCCTCGGATGCTATTTCCTCCCTTTCGGGGGCAAACTGATAAACCGCATAAAATCTTCCAAAAGCATCCACATATTTACCTTTGTTAAACTCCGCCACACCTATTCCCAAAAATGTGGCCATAACAACGGATGTATCCGGAGATTGTCCGGCTACGGCGTTTAATTGGGCCAGAGCGTCGTCCAAACGGTCTTGATGGATATAAACCCAACCCAAACCCAACCTTGAAAGTATTATTAAATCCTTTGAAAGCCCATACCTTAGGTTTAGGTTGTACAACTTTTCGGCCGTTGCGTAATCTTTGTTATAATAATGCGCTTCCGCTAATGCATGGACGAACCAAGAATTCCAAATCGTAAATGTTGTGTCCTGTGAGACCTCTTCGTTGTAAAGGTTACCCCTGGACATTGCGGCCTCAAATTCATGCTGGTTTATAAGGGCGAAAATCATCATGGCCATGGCCGGCCTTCTGAAATAAGATCTCTGATAGTTCTCTATGAGAAACTGGAACTGTTCCATGGCATCCGGATATTTTCTCAAAAGGTAATGGATGGCGCCGGTTAAATACTCGCTTATACCCTGTTCCTCATGGGACAATGGGAATGAACCCAACTGATTGGCCAATAGATATGCGTTATTTGTATCCCCTTTGTAATAATAAGTCTCGGCCATCCTGAGGATTGATATAAACGATACCACCTGATCGTTAGCCCTTGAACGGGCGGTTTGATAATAGTTAAGGGCATCATCGTACTGTTTTAGGGCGAGTTGGATATTACCCACAAAATATGCGGCCAACCCCGCCAATTCAAAGTTCCTCTTCTTGGTTAGCAATGTAAGCTTTTCCAAGGCTTTGGGTAGTAATACGCTATCCTTCTTTCCACCCTCACCCATACCCATACGGTAAAGGGATATACCCCAGTAATACTGAACATAGTCCGATAGTTTATGCCCGTGGAATTTCTTTGTAAACGCGTCGGCCATCTCCGAAGTGGCCTTGTAGTCCCCGTATATAAAGTTTGCCTCCACCATACCGTAGTTTATTAAAGCCTCTTGGGGGGTTCCGGAGTAATCCTCAAGGAGTTCTTTATAGATGGCCACGGCATCCAAGGGTTTTCCAAGAATGGCTAATGTCCTCGCGTAGTAAAACCTGGCCTCGGGAACGGTTTGAGCCTTGGCCAATTTCTCGGAAGCCTCTAAGAATTTACCTTCCCTATAAGATATTACCCCATCAAGGAACTTTGTCCTATCGGAGTTTTTGTAATATGGATAATTTTGCAATTCTAACAACTTTTGCTTTGCGATATTGACATCCCCTTTGATCGCATAGGCTAAGGCAACGGCATAGGCTATTTCCTGCTCCAAGTATGTACCCTTTACATCCTTCTCCTTTGCCAGTTTATCCCATTCCTTTATGGCTTTGTCAAAATCCCCCTGATTAAACAGCGCTTCGGATATCCTGTACCTCGTTTCATTTCCAAACCCATACTTGTAGGAATCCCTAAGAATCTTGCGGTATATCTTTTCGGATTTTGAGTAATCCCCCTTCCTGAACAACTCCTCCGCGTCCTTATACGCCCTATAAAAGTCCTTATAGGACATTGCAAAAAGCATTAAACTTGCCGTTAGCATCTTACCATACCTCCACCCTTTTTACCGTAACCAAATAACCCGCGCGTTCATAAACCTCACCCCCCGAATCTATTACCCTATAATGATAGTTATAGTTCCCGGGGGGTACTATCCTTCCGGCGTCATCCCTACCATCCCACTCAATCCTTACGGGAGGTTCACCCTCCCCGTAAAAGGTTCTAACCACCTCACCCGTTTGTTTCTTTATAATAAACTCCCAACTCTCAACATCCTGCCTTGGAAAAGTGTGAAGGTATATAAACGCTATATTTGCCTCCCCCTCCGTTGGGGAAATGAGTTTGGGATCGGCATCCGCCCACACCCTATAACCGCCAAACTTTATAACACCGGAAAACTGCATATAATCTTCATATACACCGTTTGACGCATAGTTAAATGTATAAGAGCCGTCAAGCCTAAAAATTATATCCCTTATGGTAAATTCAAAACTCCCGCCACCGGAAACTTCCTCATAGTTTATACCCCCTCTAACATAAAGGAAAGAAAGCAGTCTCGCCTCGGCACCCCCGTAGAACTTGAATCCGTTGTAGAAGGTTGAGTAAGCGCCGTCAACCACGAGGTTTATCCAGTTAAAGGGTCTCAAACCTATCCCAAACCTCCAAACCTGAGGGTATGTTTGGGATGTTATTAAATAACTCTCTTTGGGTGGTATGAAATGCTGACCTACTATTCCTAAGGAGAAATATTGATTCGGGACAAACATCATGCCCACCATAATCCCCGCGCTTGAAGGCGATGAGTTATACACCCTATGGTATGCCAGTTCAAGGGCGGCACCTATGGATATGTACCTTGAAAAGGATTTTGAGTATGCTATTAGGCCCGCGTTAAAGGGCGTCCTATCGTTATTACCGGGGTTTGGGAAATCCGCATAAGCGTAGGTTGAGTCCGTACATATGGGAACATTGTTATAATATTCAAAGTTCGTACACTGAACTGAATCGAAAAACACTGCCCCCTGATCCCTTGTGGGATTCTGCAATTGCATTACGGTTATACCGAAACTACCAAAAGTTGCCGTTGGGAATGTGAATGTAGCGTAATAATATGTAAAATCGGATATTGGCAATTGGAAATATCCCGCCGTTGCATTTACCCTTTGTAAGAACGCCAATGCCCCGGGGTTGAAATAAACCGCCTCCGCATCGTCGGCTAAACCCGTAAAAGCCCTACCAAAGCCATAAGGCCTTGCCCCTATTGCATAAGTAAACATATAACCGGGTATTCCACCCGTACCCATTTGTGATATTAGAAGTATCGTCATAATCTCACCTCACCCTTGGGGGAACCTTAATCAAAACATACTGCCTACGCGATGTACCACTCGGAGCCCCTCCGGCTACAAACCTCAAAACGGCGAGATAAATGCCCGGAGACACGGGTTTCCCAGCGCCGTTTTCTCCGTACCACAGATAAACGCAGTTGGCATAGGTTCCGCTTTTCACCTCATTTCTATCACCGGGTTCAAACCTCTTAACGAGTACTCCAAAGGGGTCGTAAATTTCAACTATGTCGGACTGGTGTACTTTATAGAATACAGCAGGACTAGTATTCCCATTGGCATCAAGGGATACAACACTGGGATATGCAAAGGCGAAACCTTCACCAAGAGGATTATTAGGAATTCCTTTTGGAGGGTCGGGGCAAGCGGCAAACCCCAAAATTGGCAAAACAAGCAATACCGCAAAGGGTAAGAAATATCTTATCATTTTCATCATTTTAGCAATACCTCCCTTTTCATGGCCTCATAGTTGCCTTTCTCCCCCAGCTGTTCCTCCAACTGCGTTATCAATTTCTCCAATTCCTTGTAATAAGGTGTACCTTTCTTTATAGGCCTTATTTGAACCTCGTTATCCCAAGGCCTCGTTCCTATGATCTTTAACAAACCTTGTATTTTAATGTAGTTTAATGTATCACCCGGAACCTGGCCAACATATGCTATAACCTTTATCCAAGACTGCTTTACCCCTTCAAACATATAAGCAAAGCAGCAAGAAAAAGAACTTTTACCGAGTTCCTTCCAATCCGTTTCAATAATACCTTCATCAACGGAGTATGTTGCAACTGTGTATTTGTTATTATACACAACGGATTTGAACTTACTAACTATGGAATCCTTAGGTGATTTAAACCTAACTTCCAAAACATCCGGGGTCCCACCCTTTGGAGGTAGGGATGAGCACCCCACGATTAACCCAATAATGAAAATGGGTATGAATCGCATAGCGGATATTATAAGGGGTGAAAATGTTCTGTGTGGGGGAAGTTTTTTCCGACTTAAAATTTTCGGTATGCTTGCGGTTTTTGTAATAATTTGTGCCTTATTTTTCATAAAGGGGTATGTATTATACAGGGGATTTTTAAGCCGTGTGTTTCAAGTTGGGGATAACCTAAAACCCGCCGAAAAACTTTACGACGGTAGGGGTTATGTACCCGCTGGGTTCTTTTGGGAAGCGTATTTATTGGGGTGTTATGGTTTGCCTCAGTTTTAATAGTGGCCGTATTTGCGCACTTTGCGGCGAAATCGTATGTGGGAGACCCACATATAGTAATACCTATCTGTTCGTGACGGTGGCCCGCGGGGCTATATCCTCCGGGACATCGGCAAAGCGATTGCCAGAGGTATATAACAGAGGAGTTCTATGGAAATTCTTTGGACATTTACACATATGCTTCCGGTAGTGGCGGTTGATTGGGGAAGTAGGGGAATAGTTACGGCTGACAATAGGGGTTATGTGTATATATGGTCGGATACAGGGCCGAGTTTAAAATTAAAATTTAAAGCCGATATGAGTAAAATCTCGGATGTTAGGATTTCCCCTTCTGGGAGGTATATAGCGGTTGCCGGGGATAGGGTAATAATTTACACCTTTTCCGGAAACGAGATTTATAAGTTTAAAAACACATCTTTTACGAATAAGATAATATGGTTTCCCGATGAAAAGAGGTTATTGGCCGTTCAGAATAAAGGGGTTGCCCTAATAACCCTTTTCCAAGATACTGCAGTAGAATCCAATACGGAGACGGGTTGCCCTTTGCTTTCCGGCGATATATCACCGGATGGGGAATTCTTCGCGACGGGTTCTTGTGATGGCAGGGTTGATATTTGGAGTATCACGATTATGAAACCTTATAGGATACTTGATAGGTTTCAGTCTGAGGTAAGGGATATCGTATGGACTAAAAACGGAAGGTTGTTTGTAATAAGCGATGAGGGGTTAAAAATCTACGATACCAAAACATGGAAAACCTTAGGGGAGATTAAGGAAAACACCTTTGGTTCCCTTTTCTTAGCCGTATCCCCCCTTGAAACGGGGGTGATATACGGGGGTACGGACAAAAGGGTTTATTATTATGATTTTAAAAGGAATAATTTATTTGAATCCGAACCATTTTTCCACTGGGTGGTAGATGGTGCTTGGTCTGAAAACGGTTTGATGTTTGCTGCGGTTAGTGCGGATAATACGGGAAGGGTGTATATGGTTAAACCGCATTAGAATAACCGCTATGGAAAAGGTTATGGAAGTGGCAATAGAAAGGTTAAAAGGGGTGGATTACGGAGAGGTTAGATATGTAAGGATTACAAAGCAGAGTATAAGGATGGAAAACGGTATAATTACATCCATAGACGAGGCGGTGGAGGAGGGGATTGGAATTCGGGCTGTGGTGGGTGGTAGTGTGGGATTTGCATCAACGAGTTCCCTTTTCTTAGACGATATAGTTAAAACCGTTGATAGGGCAATAGAATTCGCCAAATCCTCTTTTAAAATAAGCGGTAAATCCTATCCCTTTTTAAGCGAACCACCCCATGAAGGTGAATACATTACCCCCATTAAAACCGATCCCTTTTCCATCCCTTTGGAGGAAAAGATAAACCTATTGGTTAAAACGGATGAAATCCTTTCAAAGAACAAATTTGCGATTTCAAGGGATGCGCATTTAAACTTCTTTAAAACGGAAAAATTTTTTATGAATACGGAAGGTTCAAGGATAAAACAAACCATATACGAAAGCGGTGGGGGTTATACCATCTGGGTTTATGTTGATGGCAATTTGCAAAGCAGGTCTTATCCCGCCCCACACGGCGGGAACCATTTGCAGGGGGGTTATGAAATAGTGGAGGAGATGGATTTTGTTGGTAATGCCGAGAGGATAAGCGAAGAGGCGGTCATGTTTGCAAAGGCGGAAAGATTAAGCGAAATGGAAACAACCTTGGTTGTGGGTTCCCACCAAATGGCATTGCAGATACACGAAAGCGTGGGTCATCCCTTGGAATTGGATAGGGTGATAGGGTATGAGGCTTCTTATGCTGGAACGAGTTTTGCAACCACTGATAAACTCGGAAAATTGAAATACGGTTCAAGGTTAATGAATATAGTTGCGGATGCAAAAACACCAAGGGGTTTGGGGACATTTGGTTGGGACGATGAGGGCGTTGAAGCGCAGAGGATAGACTTGATAAAAGAGGGGGTCCTCGTGGGGTATTTGTCTTCAAGGGATAGCGCTTGGGCTATTGGACTCAACAGGGCTGGTGGAACCGCAAGGGCTTCCTCTTATAACAGGATGCCTATGGTTAGGATGACAAATATAAACCTTTTACCGGATAAAGGCTCATTGGAGGATTTAATATCCGAGGTTAAGGACGGTGTGTTTGTGGATGGGAATAAATCTTGGTCAATAGATCAGAGGAGGTTAAACTTTCAATTTTCAACGGAAGTTGCATATCGTATAAGAAATGGGAAATTGGCCGAACCCCTGAGAAATGTCATATATTACGGCATTACTCCGGAATTCTGGGACTCTTTGGTTGCGGTTGGTGGTGAGGGGGAATGGAAACTCTGGGGTCTGTTAAACTGTGGAAAGGGAGAACCCGGACAGACCATGCATACGGGTCATGGAAGTTCCCCGGCAGTATTTGTAAAGGTTAAGGTTGGGAGTGTATAGGGTTTAAAAGGCTTTCAACCTTTTCCTTCCATTTTGGATTTTTCTCCATTAGTTCTTTGGCCTTTTTAATGTAATTATAAACCGTCGCCCTTGAACAGTCCAGAACTTCACATATCTCGTTAATGGAAACCCCGGTTTTTTTCAAGTAATAAGCGATAAGGTATTTTCCGGGTTTTCCCCTGCCAAAAACCTTAAAAACATCTATCCTTTCACCTTCCACCAAATCACCAAGGATTTTCTTTAATTCTTCCCCTTCCGGATATACACCATAAACATCGTAATAGGCTTTTATCCTCGTAGCAGCCCCTATTATTCCACGGGGATTGTTAATGTTGTTTGATACAAAATCAACCGCTTTATATCCCGGCGATATGCCAAACCTCAAACAGGCTTCTTTAAATATACTCTCCCTAACCCTCTTTGTCGGTGGGTTAAGCGTTAGCCTTAAAGATGACATCAAACGGGTTTTAAAGGATGGCGTGTCGTTAAATTGGAATAAAGAACCCTGAGATGACATAACCAAAATTTTCCCCGAATCTTCCACCTTATCCACCAACCTTGCCAAGAATTCCAAAACAAAGGTTTTTCCCTTTAAAAGGTGTAGGTCGTCTATGAGGATAATATCCGCACCCCTTAAAAACTCAAAGTTCGGTTTTTTCCTATTCCTATAAGATGACAGGATTTCGTCTAATATCCTTTGGGGTTGAACATATATTGGCTTTTTGCCGATTTCTAAACCCTTATTTGCTATTGCTTTTAACAAATGGGTTTTACCCAAACCCGCATCCCCAAAAATAATTGCTATCCTGTAATTTGATGGGTTGGTAATGAGGCTTTTTAAGGCGATAACGGGAAACTCGTTTTCTTTATCGTAATAGAAATTGTCAAATGTTTCCCTAAAAACCCTCTTTTCCTTCCCAGGGTATAAAAGTTCTACCAAATAACCCTTGCTTTCCAGTTCTTTAAAAACATCTTTAAACCTTTCCCCTATCAATTCGGCCAATATTCCGTTTTTAACCTTTATTAAAACCCTATTTCCCAAAACCTCCCAACCATCGGAAAATCGCAGTAAAGGTTCAATGGCTGGGAGTATCCATTCCATGCAACCGCATATTATGAGGGTGATGGGGGGGCACAATAACCCCCCCAATAAGGCCGATGGATATTAACAACCACCCATTAAGGAACTTAATTTATATATTTAACCGCTAAAAGCCTTTATACCCAACTTTTTCTAAAAACCGCTTATAATGGAAATTTTTAACATCCTACCGGGCTCATAAACCCTAACGCCGGACATAAAGGGGTTCCTGTAATAAGAGAGGTGGGTATAATATGTTTCGTTAAGTATGTTCTCCAAAACCAAGGAAATGGAGAAGTTGTTAATTCCGATTTCATAACCCAAATCTACGGTTTTCCAAGAGGTTGTTGGGCTTTCGTTTATTGACTTTGAAACCTTGGTTTGGGCGCCGTTGTAATTAAACTTTATAAAACCTTTGGATTTTAGGAATTCGGGTGTTTTAAGTTTTATGGAAACCGAAAGGGGAGGCATTTCTGAGAGGTAATCGTTTATCCTCAGGTTTTTGCCATATGTGTAGTTTGAAGTTATATCAATGTAATTTGTGGCGATTATCATATTAAAACCTACGAGCAAAGCGTCGGTGTTTTCAAATGTTGTTATTTTTTTACCATCGGACACCTTACCAACCACCTCAACATAATCCTTAACTATGTGGGAAAACAAGAGCAGGTTTATGAACTCATAGGATGGGTTAAGGTATAGGGAGAATTTTATGGGTTGTTTTAGGTCGGGGTTTCCTAAGAATGAATGCCCTGAAAAGTATAATTCTTTGGGGTCGGGGGCACTGGAAGATATTTCAAACGATAGTATTGAATAAGATGGCCTTAGGGCAAAGGGAATAAAGACCCTGCCCTTATTAACATCGGTTTTGAAGTATTGAAGGCCCAACTTTGCATATAAGTTTATATAACCCGTATTGAATTGATGGCCGAATAGGGCATTATAAGAGGAGAAGTTGGGCATAACCATTTGTTTCATAGTATCCATATGCATATGCATTTGCGTGTACATTTTGTTTTCCGCAGTCCATCCATCGTAATATATATCGTAGTTTTGGCCGACAATCCCGAGTTTATAGCGCTTGGCGTTTGTGAGCATATACATCATTGCGTTCCTTAAACCGTTATCCATAGTGTGATCCGTAAAGTTGGCATAAAGTTTATTCCCGTTAAAGGATAGGCCAACGGATAAAGTTTTACTTTCCCTCTCATCCATCATAAGATAGGGGAAAAGCACATCTTTATAGTACCAAACACCAACATTGTAGGACAAACCCCGCAAGGAACCCGTTAAACCACCCTCGTAAAATGTATGGGCAAACTTTACATCGTCTTTATATCCGTACAACTGTTGGAAATTCCTGCCCTCGCCGTCTTTATATGTATTCAACCTTGAAAATCTAAGGTATAACCCCTGATTATAACCCTCAAAGGCGGTTGAAACCTCTCCTCCGGTTGAAGATAGTGTGTTTAGCCCCAAATATCCGATAAGTGAAGGTTTTTCCAAGGGTTTTCTCCTTATAACCCTTATTTCTCCACCCAATGCGGAACCCAAAGTTGATGTTGGATAAACTATAACCTTTTTCACTTCAAGGGGATTTATCCTTATAAGGGGAACATCCATCCTGTTGGGGCATGCGTTGGAAAACCTTTCACCATCTACGGATATGTTTATATCCTTACCCTTGAAACCGAAGAGGTTTATATCCGATGTTATGAAGGAACCGCGAGTTATTGGCGTTATTCCGAGGTTTTTCAAGGCTTCTATGGTGCCATCCTTGCCCACTTTGCCCTCTATGGATAGCCTTCCACTTTCACCCATTACCACTATGGGCTTCATCCTGAACACCGGCATGATCGTATCAACTGCGATAATCCACATCATAAGCAAATATTATAAAGTGGTAAATTTATTAGAAACTACTATTTTGGGAAGTACTAAGCCGAGTAATAAGGACTTGTCTGCGTTTTATCCAAAACGAATTTTCCAACGGTAGAATACCAAACTATGGTTATAAAGGAGGATTTGCTTTATACGAAGGAGCACGAATGGGTAAAGATAGAGGGGGATATAGCAATTGTTGGGATTACGGATTATGCCCAGGAGCAGTTGGGGGATATAGTCTATGTGGAACTTCCGGAAGTTGGTAAGAATGTAAAACAGATGGAAGCCGTTGCAACAATAGAGGCGGTAAAGACGGCCGCGGATGTGTATTCCCCCCTATCGGGTGAGGTTGTGGAGGTAAATAAGGAATTGGAAAACAAACCCGAACTGATAAATCAAGACCCATACGGTAAGGGTTGGATCTTTAAGTTAAAGGTTTTAAATCCCGACGAGGTTAATAATTTGATGAAAGGCGAAGAATATAAGAAGTTTGTGGAAGAGCAATGAGATACCTTTCCCTTTCTGATAAGGACAGGGAGGAGATGTTAAAGGCGTTGGGGTATAAGGGTGTTGAGGAGTTAATGAAAGATGCCGTGGGGGATGAGAATTTTTCGGAACCCCCAAATATCCCTTCCCTATCCGAAATTGAAGTTTATGAGAGACTTTTTAATATTTCCCTTAAAAACGCTTATAACTTACGGGTATTTGCTGGTGGCGGTGCTTATGATGTATATACCCCGGCCGTTGTAAATCAGATACTTTTGAGATCGGAGTTTTACACCGCCTATACCCCTTATCAGGCGGAGGTTTCACAGGGGACACTTCAAAGCATATTTGAATTTCAAAGTTTTATTTCGGATTTAACGGGGATGGAGGTTACCAACGCCTCAATGTATGATGGTGCAACATCCTTAGCAGAGGCCATTTTAATGTCTTTCAGACTGACGAAAAAATACAAGGTTTTAATTCCCAAATCGCTTAACCCCCTTTACAAAACCGTTATAAAAACATATCTACCCGACTTTGCGGTTGTAAAGGAATACGGTTATACGCCTTCCGGTGAGGCCGATTCCGGCGAAATAACATCTTTAATAGATGGGGATACCGCTTCGCTGGTGGTTCAAAGCCCCAATTATTTTGGAGTTGTTGAGAATATAAAGTTTTTGGGTTCCCTTGCAAAGGAAAAGGGGTTGATATACATAGTGCATTATGACCCGGTGGGTGTTGCCATATTCACACCTCCGGGTGAGGCGGGTGCGGATATAGCCACGGCGGAAGGTCAGGTTTTGGGTATCCCTCTGGGTTTTGGGGGGCCTTACTTGGGATTGTTTTCGTCCTTGAAAAAACATGTAAGGCAGATGCCGGGTAGGATAGTGGCGGAAACGGTTGATGTTGAGGGGAAAAGGGGATATGTTACGACATTGCAAACGAGGGAGCAGTTTATAAGGAGGGAAAAGGCAACGAGTAATATTTGCACAAACAACCAACTCATGGCGTTGGCTGCAACGGTGTATTTAGCCCTTGTGGGTAAAAGGGGACTTATAGAGAACGCAAAAAAGACCTTGGCAAAGACGCATTACTTTATAAATAACCTTCCAAAGGGGTTTTCCGTAGCGTTTTCGGGTTTTCATTTTAGAGAAGTTGTAATAAAGACACCAACAAAGGCTAAGGATTTAAGGGATGCATTGTTGGAAAAGGGTTTTCTCGTCGGTCCATTGGTTGAGGAGTTGGGTGATGAGTATATAATATTCGCCTTTACGGAAAAGTACACAAGGGGTGATATAGACAAACTGATTTCCGAAATTGGAAGGTTTTAAAGACCCCATAAGGGAGAAAGGTGTAATTTTTGCCCCGGAGAGGACAAAAAGGCCGCATGAATGGAGGGGCGGTTTTGTATGTCCTTTCTGCCCGGGGAATGAGGGTTTAACACCACCGGAAATTTTAAGGGTTGAAGAAAACGGGGAATGGATTATTAGGGTTTTTCCGAATAAATACCCCTTTTCAAAACACCACGAGGTTATAGTTGAACATAGGAAGCATTATGCTGATATTGATGGGTATGATATTGGACATATGGAAAGGGTTTTGGGGGTTTGGATGGAGAGGTTAAGGTATTACTCGGAAAGGCCTTATACGATAATTTTTAGGAATTACGGGCAATTAGCGGGGGCGTCAATCCTACACCCCCATACCCAACTCGTATCCCTGGATTTTATTCCGGAAATACCTTTAAAGGAAAGCGGGAATTTAAAAGGTGAAAACTGCGCCTTATGTAATGCCGGAGAAAACTTTTATATTGCCCATAATGGGGAATTGATGGTGGGTGTTCCAAAGATACCCTTTTACCCTATGGAGTTTTGGATATTTCCAAAAAACCATGAGAGGGAGTTTTATTCCTTTAAAAACCTTAGGGTTTTGGCGGATGTTATGATAAAATCCATAAGGTTTGTAAAACGGGGGTTAAAAGTCGGGGATTACAACATAATACTACATTCCGCACCCCTTGATAAAGATTACCACTGGCATATTGAGGTTATACCAAGAAGGGGATATATGGCGGGTTTTGAGTTTGGAACGGGCATAAATGTAAATCACCACCAACCGGAAAAACTCTTTGAGGGTTTAAAAGGCTTTTTAAAATAAAAAAGGGGGGCTTAAACCCCCCTCAAAGGATTAATACCAGATTACAACCCTACCGAGGGCGCCGTCCCCCGGCGTTTAATTATATATAGCCCGAGGTGTCGCTTTCCGCAATAAATCCCCTTAAACACCTGGAAGTTGGAGAGAAGGGCTGTGTTTCCGAATTACTCGCAACACCTATGAGATATACATAACCGGGGGAATCCGGACCCGAGGTTAGTATTTGTGTTATACAGGCTGAACCCGTGGGGGTAAATGTTTGGGCACCTATTCCCACCCACATGGTATTATATAGGTGTTTCACATTTTAAAAAGCAAATTTATAAATTGAACGAAGTTCGGGTTAAAAAGGGTCATGGCGAGAATTGTAAGGATTATTAGGAAGTAGAGGGTTAAGTTTATCCTGTTAAACTTGGAATTCATTTCAACCCTTAGGGCGTCTATTTTTGCATTCGTTTCCCTATGATATGCTTCTAACTTTTCATCAAAAGCCCCAATTTTAGCGTTTAACTCCTTATAATAAGCCTCTATTTTTTCATCCAAGGCGTCTATCCTCTGATTTACGGTATCAAACTTTGCATTCGTTTCCCCGTGATAAGCCTCTAACTTTTCGTCCAAAGCC
>CAYRSH010000022.1:0-25023 GCA_964426895.1 uncultured bacterium | reverse complement strand
TTCCAATGCTGATTTTACGCACATAAACATATCAGTTTAGGGATAACAGGATTTGAATGATAAGCCAACCATTCCTGCTATCCACCAAACACCCTACACAACCCAACTTTGAACTTATAACGCCAATCAATCAAACCTTTACAGTTTTCTTTTTATCTCCTCATAGGCCTTTCTTACTTCCTCTATGCTTGCTTCATCTTCAAGCGTTGTTATATCCCCCAAAGGTTTCCCCATGAAAACCGCCTTTAAAAGCCTCCTCATAATTTTTCCGCTTCTCGTTTTCGGGAGTTTATCCACAAACACTATTGCCTTTGGCACTGCTATCGGGCTTATAACCCTTTTGACCTGCTCTTTTAATTCGTCTTCTAACCCCTCATAAGGGTTTATCCCTTCCTTCAAAACGACAAATGCAACCGGAACTTCCCCTTTAACCTCATCAGGTATGCTAACGACCGCCGCTTCCGAAACCTTATCGTGTTCCACAAGCGCGGATTCAATTTCATAAGTTCCAAGTCTATGTCCCGCAACATTCATAACCTCATCTGCCCTACCCAAAACCCAAACATAACCGTCGTTATCCATTATGGCAAAATCTCCGGTATAAAATTTTCCGGGGAATTTTTCCCAATAGGTTTCCACATATCTCTTATCATCTCCCCAAATGCTTAGGGGCATCCCGGGCCAAGGTGTGGTTATAACAAAATATCCCTTCTCACCTTTATCGGCCTTACTTCCGTCGGCTCTCAATACCTCTACGCCGATACCCGGTATGGGCAAACCGTTTGTACCGGGCTTTAAAGGTACCAGTTTCCACCCCGGTGTATGCGAAACCATTATTCCACCCGTTTCTGTCATCCACCAAGTTGATCCAACAGGGCACCTACCACCTCCCACCAAGGAAAAATACCACTCCCAAGCCTCTGGATTTATAGGCTCTCCCACCGAATGTAAAATCCTTAAAGTGATAAGGTCATACTTTTTGACATAATTGTCCGAATATCTCATAAGCAACCTTATGGCCGTGGGAGAGGTGTAAAATATGCTAACCCCATATCTTTCAATAATTTTCCACCAAATACCCGGATCCGGCCAATTGGGTACCCCTTCGTACATAACACTCGTTACACCCATCATAAGGGGACCAAAAACTATATAAGAATGCCCGGTTATCCAACCTATATCCGCAGCACACCAATAAACATCATCGTCATTTATATCAAAAACCCACTTCATAGTGGCATACAGTATAACTGCATACCCTCCGGTATCATGAATTATCCCTTTGGGTTTCCCCGTGGTTCCGGATGTGTAAAGTATAAAAAGCGGATGTGTGGATTCTACCTCCAAAGGCTCCACATGTACATTCTTCGGAACATCCGATAAGATTTCTTCCGCAAACACATCTCTTTCATCCTTTTCCCAACCCCTCCCAAGCCTACGAACCACTATAACCCTTTCAACCGGATGTTCTTTTAAAGCCTCCTTAACATTCGGTTGTAAAAATATTTCCTTACCCCTACGGTAATAACCATCCGCCGTTATCAGTATTTTCGCATCGCAATCCTTCATCCTCTGGGCCAAAGCACTACCGGAAAAACCCGAAAAAACCACCGAAAATATTACCCCTATCCTTGAAAGGGCCAGCATAACCGCAGGCAACTCCGGCACCATCGGAAGATATATTGCAACCCTATCACCCTTTTTAAGGCCAAGTTTCTCTTTGAAAACATATGCCCACCTATTAACCTCCCGATACAGTTGATAATATGTAATTACCCTTTCAACCCCGTCTTCCCCGAGATAAAAGTAAGCCACCTTGTTTTTCTTACCGCTTTTTATGTTTTTATCAAGGCATAAATAGGACATGTTAAGCGTACCATCTTCAAACCATTTATAAAAAGGATGCGTTCCTGTTAGCGGTTTTGTGGGTTTTTTAAACCATTCTATGTTTTCCGCAACTTTAAGCCAAAAATCCGCATTAAGGGTTTTTGAGTGTTCGGATAAGTATTCCTCCGGCGAAACGAATTCCCAACCCTTTACGATTATATATTCATCAAATGGCAAACCAACATCCCTATCCTTTTCCATCATAGTGTGTATTCTACGGAAGTATAATTCCCAACTATGGAAAAATGGGCGAAACTATTTTTCAACGGTGAAAACTTTGATGTGGAAACCGATTCCGGGAACTTAAATGTGGGTGATAATTCTTTATCTCCCATGGGTTTGTTATTAGTAGCCCTTGGGGGATGCACGGGTGTGGATGTTTCATCAATGCTTAAAAAGATGAAAAAAACCTTTGATTTAAGGATTGAGGTTTTTGGGGAAAGGGTGGAGGAACATCCGAGGGTTTATAGGAAAATCCGTTTAAGTTATTACATATCGGGTGATGTTGAAGAAAGGGAAGCTAAAAGGGTGGTTTCCCTCTCTTTAAACAAATACTGCTCGGTTTCCGCAATGCTCAGCAAATCATGCCCGATTTTTTATACGATTTATCTAAATGGAAAGGAGGTTGAAAGTGGAAAGAAGGGATAAATGGCATATAAGGGGCAAAATCTTAGATGTATCCGATACGATAATTATGGGTATTCTCAACATTACACCGGACAGTTTTTATCCGAGTAGTAGGTTAAATGGGGTTGATGAAACCTTAAAAAGGGCGGAAGAAATGATAAAAGGCGGGGCAACCATACTTGACATAGGTGGGGAGAGTACGAGACCGGGTTCGGAACCGGTAAGCGAGGATGAGGAAAAAAGGAGGGTTATACCCGTTATAGAAGCCGTTAAAAAGGAGTTTCCCGATGCGATTATATCCATAGATACATATAAATCCACCGTGGCTAAGGAAGCGGTTGAGGCGGGTGCGGAGATAATAAACGATATATCCGGAGGCGTTTTTGACCCGGATATATTAAAAGTGGCAAAGGATTACGATACCGGGATAATTTTAAACCACATAAGGGGAAACCCCAAAACCATGCAGGAAAACCCGTATTATGAAGATGTGGTTGGGGAGGTGAAGGGGGAGTTGATGAAAAGGGTGGAAAGGGCCTTAAATGCTGGCATAAAACCGGAAAGTATATGCATAGACCCGGGTATAGGTTTCGGTAAGAGATTGGAGGATAATTTAAAACTTATAAAAAATGCGGATGAATTCGTAAAAACCGGTTATGTCGTCCTTTACGGGGTTTCAAGGAAGAGTTTTATAAAAATGGCTTTGGGTTATGAGAATCCGGAGGATAGGCTATTTGCAACCTTGGGTGTTAATGCCTACCTGTATTTAAAAGGGGTTCATATCCTAAGGGTTCATGATGTTAAAGAAAATAAGGATGTTGTTGATATTTTAAGGTTTGTGAAAAATGCTTAGCGAATTCGTTAAGGAAGGGGAGTACATAATCCTTTTCGGAGGACCCGATGCAAATTTTTTAACGGAATACAGGCCGGGAAAGGCTATACATTCCCATAGGGGGATATTTTACCTTCCGGAAAACCTAAAATGGGGTGATGCTTTGGTATCAAGTAAGGGGAGGGTTTTTTATGTTATAAGGCCTTCAAATGCGGATTTTATATTGCGTTTAAAGCGAAAAACGAATATATTTTATCCGAAGGATATGGGTTTGGTTTTGTTATACACAAACTTTTCCCCCCTATCAAAGGTTGCGGAGGTTGGAACGGGTAGTGGGGCCATGGCGGTTTTAATCAGCAGGCTTTTAACCCCACCGGGTAAGCTGTTTTCATACGACAACAACCCAAAGCATCAAAGGATTGCAAAGGAGAATGTTGAAAGGTTTGGAAAACCCGAAAATGTAGTTTTTAGGCTTAGGGATGTATATGAATGCGGTTTTTTGGAAAGGGATGTTGATATTGTTATAATTGATGTTCCGGAGCCTTGGAGGGTTGTTCTACATGCTTACAAATCCTTAAAACCCGGGGGATTTTTGGTTTTTGCGTCCCCAAACATAGAGCAGGTTAAGGAAACCCGTAAGGTTATGGCGGAAATGGGTTTTACGGCAATGAGAACAGTAGAGGTTCTTATGAGGGATTGGCAAATAAGGGATGTGGGTTGTAGGCCGGAACATGAGATGAGGGGGCACACCTTATTTTACACCTTTGGTAGGAAAACGCTTAAAAGTTTAAAAGATACCACATAACTTCATCCTTCTTCCAAGGCGGCTCTGGCTTTTCCCCACCCCATACCGTCGTATCCCCCACAAGTACAACCTTTTCCTTACAATTACCGAGGGCATAAACCTTAAAGGACTTATTTTTTTCAAAACCGTTTATTGGGCATATCTGAAAGGCCAAGAAGCCATCGCCATACAAATCCGATAAATCCAAACTAACGGATTGTCCTTTAACCAACTTTAAAAGGTCTCTCTGTTCCATAATTGTAAAGGCATAAACCCTTAAAATGTATTCTTCAGCCTTTCCCATCCACTTTATATTCACTTCACCCCAATTGGGGAGGAAATCTCCCAAAGGTTCCAATATCTTGTTGCATTCGGGAAATGTTAAAAGTAACCTGTTCTTTGATATTAAAACCACAACCGTGTCGTTGGTTTTAAACTTTGATGTATAAACGCTTATTGGTGTTGAATCCATAACGAGGTTCTGGGCGTAATTCGTCCCATATGTTCCCAAAAACACCCTACTGTGGTATTCAAATGTCCTTTCCTCGCCCATTGAAACGACGGAAACCCTTATTTTTTTGCCCATGGTATCCGGTTGAAAGGCGCACAATCCATTCCCATCCCTTGAAAGTACAACAACCATCTTTCCGGGAAATACCTCTTCCCTTTTAAAAAGGGTAGCACAGGATAAAACCAATAAGCTAAACGGAAGAATATACCGCATCTTTTATCCTCCTCGTTGCCTCCTCGGGGTCTGGGGATTTTAGAACCGCACTTACCACGGCTACCCCGTATGCGCCTTTCTTAACCATTTCGCGGGCCCTATTCTCGTCTATCCCGCCTATCGCATAAAAGGGTATCTTTAAAATTTCCTTGGCCCTTTCAAACAAAGAGAAATCCGTTATTTCCTTTTCTTTTGTGGGTGATGGGTATGGGCTTGAAAAGGCCACATAATCCACACCCATTTCTTGTAATTTCAAGGCCAAATCCAAACTATCATAGCAGGAAACCCCCAAGATTTTCCCCTTTAAAATTTCTCTGGCCCTTTCAAAGGGCATATCATCCCTGCCTATATGGGCTCCCGAGAATATCTTACCCACCTCAACAAAGTCGTTTATTATTAGTGGAACACCGTAATCGGAGCATATTTTAAACAATTCCAAAGCAACTTTTTGCACCCTTTCCGGTTCCAAATCCTTAGCCCTTAACTGAATAACATCCGCTCCACCCCTTAAAACCTTTTCACAAACCCCCGGCATATCACCCTCATCAACATAAAAACTGTCAATAATTATATAAACCCTTCCCAACAAGTTGGAAATTTTAAAGCCGTAGAATATACGGCTATGAATTGGGAAGAGGTTGCATATTATTGCCTGTTATCCCGACAAATGGATATAAAGGAAAAGAGGGAAAGATTACCCATGAGTTTTTCCGCAGCCGGGCACGAATTGGCCCAGGTTTTAACCGCATTACTTATGAAACACAAAAAGGATGCCGCCGCGGTTTATTATAGGTCAAGACCCTTTGCCCTCGCAAGTGGCTTTAATCCAGAGGATATATTTGCCGCAAATTTGGGTAAAAGTGGTTTTCCTTCAAACGGTAGGGATGTGGGTATGATGTATTTTCTACCGGAAGGAAAGGGGAAAAACATAATCCTACCGACCGCAGGCGATGTGGGTAGTCAGTTTCCAAAGGCCTTGGGCTGGGCCCAGGCGATAAGGTATCATAGCGAAGTTTTGGGGAATAATGAATGGGAGGGGGCGGTTGCGGTTGCCATGGGTGGAGATGGGAGTGTCGCCTCAAACGGGTTTTGGAGCGCTTTAAACGCGGCAACAACATTAAAACTCCCTTTAATTTTCGTTATAGAAGACAACGGTTGGGGTATAGGGGTTCCATCTAATTTACAAACGCCGAACGGAAACATAGCGGAAAACCTTAAAAGTTTTGGAAACTTGAAGGTTTTGGATGGTGCAGGTTATATTCCGGAAGAAACGCTTGAAATTTTAAATGAAGGCTTTAACCATGCAAGAATGGGAAGGAGTCCGGTTCTTATAAGGTTAAGGGTTGCGAGGATTGAGGGGCATAGCATAAGCGATAGGCAGGAGTATAGGAGTAAGGAAGAGTTGGAAGAAGAATCGCAAAAAGACCCTTTAAATTATTTAAAGGATTTGGTTTCAAACTGGGAGGAATTGGAAGAAAGGGTAAAAACGGATGTTGAAAGGGCTTGGGAAGGGGCCATAAAAAGGGATTATCCGAAGGGTAAAAGCGCAAAAAAGTTTGTTTTCTTTGAAGGTGAAAGGGCTTATGGAGATGTTAATAAGAAATTCTCCTTTAACAAACATCCAAAGATGAGGATGGCATTGGCGATAAGGAAGGCCCTTGAAGAGGCTTTGGAAGAGGACAAAACGGTTTTAATCTTTGGTGAGGATGTTGGTTTGAAGGGTGGGATTTATGGGATAACGAGGGGGTTAATGGAAAGGTTTGGGAGAAATAGGGTTTTTGATACATCTTTGAACGAGTTGGGAATAGTGGGAAGGGCGGAAGGTTTGGCAATATCTGGGTTAAAGCCAATTGCGGAGATACAGTTCAGAAAGTATGCGGATGAGGCGAGACAGGCCATACACAACATAGGTTTTTTAAGGTGGAGGACATACAACAACTTTTCCGCACCCGTTATAATAAGGATACCCGTTGGGTTTATAAAGGGAATATCGGACCCTTGGCATAGTTTTTCGGCAGAACAGGAGTTCTTACACATGTTCGGTTGGAAGGTGGCATATCCTTCAAACTCCGAAGATGCGTATTATTTGTTAAAAGATGCCCTTTCATCAAACGATCCGGTGATATTCTTGGAGCATAGGGAGTTATACTTTTCAAAGTTGGCGGAAAGGGAAATAAGGGAATACCTTCCCTTTGGGAAGGCTAAGGTTTTAAAGGAGGGGAATTTATTGACCGTTGTGAGTTGGGGGTATATGGTTTATGAGGTGTTGGAAGGGGTTGATGGTTTGGATGTTGAGGTAATTGATTTGAGGACATTGAGGCCTTGGGATGAGGATGCGGTAATGAACTCCGTAAAAAAGACGGGAAGGTTGCTCGTAGTCCATGAAGATTCTTTAACCTGTGGTTTTGGGGCGGAAATAGTTTCAAGGGTTGTTGAAAAGTGTTTCGGATTTTTAAAGTCCGCACCTAAGAGGTTAGCCGTTTCAGATATACCTATACCCTTTTCAAAAACCCTTTTTGAAGAGGTGGTTCCAAACTCGCAAAAGATAAGGAATGCGGCCATGGAAATAATTCAACAACCCTAGAATTCCCGCTTATGAACATATCCTTTTGGATAAAGGCTCTAAGGGTTATACCGAGAATAAATAAGGAAGAATGGGATAAACTTGACTTCATATCCAAATGGCTGATTTTAACGAGGGCGGCCGTTTTTGTGATAACGCTAATACCTTCCTTCATAGTGGCAATCTTATCGTATTTGAACGGGAAGTTTGACTTTATAAATTGGTTAATTTTTACGGTAGGTATAGTTTCCGCCCACGCCCTTAACAACATGCTAAACGACTTTACGGATTATTTAAAAGGTGTTGATAGGAACAACTATTTTAGGGCTCAATATGGTCCCCATGCCCTTGAACACGGTTTAATAAATAAAAAAGAATTCTTTGCGTATGTGGTATTTACGGCCGTTGTAGCGTTGGCGGTTGCGGTTTATTTTATATATCTAAGGGGTATAAGTGCTTTACTTTTGGTAATTGCCGGTTCATTTTTTGTTCTGTTTTACACCTACCCGCTTAAATACATAGGACTTGGTGAATTGAGCGTTTTAATCGTTTGGGGTCCCCTTATGATAGGTGGAGGATACTATGTAATAACCAACGAGTGGAATTTGAATGTTATTCTTATGAGCTTCATTTACTCCCTTGGGGCGACAAGCGTTCTTATGGGTAAGCATATTGACAAATATGATGATGATAAAGCCAAGAAAATCCATACATTACCCGTTATTATAGGCAAGAAAAACGCAAGATTGTTAAACATAGCCTTGATGTCCTTGCAATACATAATAACCGTTTATATGGTGTTAATCGGCTTCTTCAAAATTACAATGTTAGTAGTTTTGATAGGCCTTTATTGGTTTTTCAAAAGGACATTGAAAGTTTATTTAAGCGAAAAACCCAACGAAAAACCCAAGGATTATCCCGATGGTGTTTGGCCGCTTTGGTATGTAGCCTTTGCATTTGACCACAACAAAAAGTTCGGATACCTTTTCATCTTGGGGTTGTTATTGGAGGTGATATTACATCGGCTTTTATAAACCCCTTTTGCCAACATATTTGGCAAACTATCCGCTTTATAATTCTCAGACTACGCTAATTGCATTACTATCCGCACCTTTAACGCCGGAGTAGTTGGAGCATATGGAAAATGGTGGGGGTTGGGTTCCATTTACCCTATTTTCCCCACCAGCGGGTGTAATAAGCGTCTCTATGATGGATCCACAAATATACACATTCCAGTATCCGCCCGGTAATGAGCATTACAGATGGGGTTGTATGTGCAACGGATTTGGGGTTGGGCATACATACGGGGGAACATTTTACGGATATACTGATGGTGATGCGGGTTATTATTATTTAACAAATCTCGGTTCGGGATACGGCACATGGGGACCGTCCATTTATCAGTGGTGGACGAGAACGCAAACCGGTGATGGAAGGATAGAGGTTTATCAACAATATTCGTATTGTCCATCCGTAGGCGCTTTAAGGGGTAGGGCCACCATAAGGAACCTTACGGGATACACACTAACTGGTGTTAAATTCAAAAGGTACATAGATTGGGATATGAACCCGGGATATTTCGTAAACAACTATTTCTACTGGGATGGTTGGAATTCCATGTGTTATGCGGTTGCAAGTAGTTGGGCGCATTATGCGGGTTTGACGGGAATAACACCAACGAGCACATATGCCCTTTACGGATGGTCATACTACTATACATATAACACCACAATTGATTATACATCTTATACAGGTGATGGGTATTGTGTCTTGGATTGGTATATAGGAAACCTTGGCCCTTATGCGAGTGTGAATATAGATTATTGCTATGTTGGTGGTGATTCTTATTCCGCTTTGGTTTCCGCAAGGGCGCTTTGCGGGACATGTCCCCTTGCAAGCGATGGCGAATTGGGTGTAGGAGAGGGCAATTTTATAAAAAATCCATCATTTGAGTATTCCAACGGTTTTATAGTGGTTAAGGATTATTCGGGTGATATAACGGTATATCGCCTTGATGGCTCAATATACGCAAAGGGGAAATTCAAAGATGGCGACAGGATAAGGGTTAATAAGGGTGTTTATATCGTTAAGATAAAGGGGGCAACATTCCGAATTGTTGCCAAATAGAATTATTAGATCAGGGCAAGGGGTCTGGAAAATTAACCCAATCTTTCCTTTATCACATCCTCCAATGTGGGTTTTCCTATTTCCTGCAATTCGTATCTGACCCTTAAAATGGGTTTATCCGTCTTAACTACCCTTGACAAGTTTATGGGTGTAGCGCTTATAACAATATCCGCCGGGCAAGAATTTATTACCTCTTGTAATTCCTCTATTTGCTTTGGAGAATAACCCAATGCGGGTAGAACATCAACAACCCCCCAGGTTTCCATAGCCTTTTTTATACTACCTATGGCATATTCGTAGGGTTTTATTATCTCCTTTGCACCAAATTTTAATGCGGCTATGTATGCGGCTCCGAACTTCATCTCGCCGTGTGTGGTCGTTGGTCCATCCTCTATGCATAACACCCTTTTGCCCTTAATTATTCCGTAGTTTTCCACAAATATTGGTGATGCGGCTTCTATAACCGTTGCTTTTGGGTTTGCCTCCATTATGTTCTTTCGCAGGATGTTTATGTTTTCCAAGTTTGCACTATCAATCTTGTTGATAACTATAACATCGGCCATGCGCAAATTGGTTTCTCCCGGATGGTATTTTAACTCATGACCTGCCCTGTGAGGGTCCGTTACCACTATAAACAAATCGGGTTTAAAGAAGGGGAAATCGTTGTTTCCCCCGTCCCAAAGTATAATATCACCCACCTTTTCGGCTTCTTCCAAAATCTTCTCATAATCAACACCCGCAAATACAATATTCCCCCTATCCAAGTGGGGTTCAAACTCCTCCCTCTCCTCAATCGTCACATTATATTTATCCAAATCCTCATAAGTTTCAAACTTTTGAACTATCTGCTTTCTCAAATCCCCATAGGGCATTGGGTGCCTAACAACGGCAACCTTTTTACCAAGGGATTTTAATATATCGGAAACCCTGCGGCTCGTTTGACTTTTCCCACATCCGGTCCTTATAGCCCCAACAGCTACCACCGGCTTTTTGGATTTTAGCATAGTATCCTTTGGACCCAAAAGCATAAAGGAGGCACCGGAAGCCATAGCCCTTGAAGCCCTACTCATAACATATTCGTGCGAGACATCCGAGTAGGCGAAAACCACCAAATCCACATCCTTTTCCTTTATCAACCTTTCCAAATCTTCCTCAGGATATATGGGGATTCCATTAGGATACCTTTCACCCGCGAGTTCCGGGGGATATACCCTTCCCTCTATATCCGGTATTTGCGTAGCGGTAAATCCCACAACCTCATAGGCATCGTTTTCCCTAAAAAACACATTGAAGTTGTGGAAATCCCTACCTGCTGCTCCCATTATTAAAACCCTTCTCTTCATAAGCGGGAATAATACCCCCGTTTGGTTTGTTAAAATGTGTTTGAACGGTCGTTCAACACAGCCTTAGAATATACGCTTATGCTTTTTATAGTAATATGTTCCGCACCGTTTATGGGGGAATTTGAAAATGCCCTTATGGATAAGGGAATAGACGGTTATACGATAATACCCAAGGTTTTGGGTAGAGGGGGAGATAGCGAGCCCGTAATGGATAACGATGTATGGCCGGGTTATTCCGTAATGTTTGTAATCTTTGTAGAAGGCGAGAAATTGGAGGATTTGAAGGGGTTATTAAACGACTTTTCACAAAGGGTTAAGCCGTTTAAGGTTTTTGTATTAAAGGAGGTGGAAGTAATATGATGTGGGTTATAGCGGTTTTGGAATTAACCGAGGATAAGGCGGTTGAAATCGCGTTAAAAAACAGTCCGACTGTTTTGGCGGACAGTTTTGATGTTTTATATGCCTATGAGCAGAGTAAAGAGGTGGGCTCTTCCCTTTGGCCGAGCATATCCTTACAGTTCGGTTATACCTATAACTCCTTTGCCACAACATTCCAGCAGATAGTTCCCACAAAATGGGGGTTTCAGGAAATCCCACCGGGTTCGGGTCAGGGGATAGTTTTCCCAATAGAGGCGGAAACCGTTGATGTTCAGTTTAACAGGCATCACAACTACCGCTTTACCCTATCAATTTCAAGGCCGTTATGGAGTTGGTGGAGGATGGAAAGGGGATACCAATTGCAAAAGGAAAACGCGAGGGCAAAGTATAACGATTACCTATCCAAAAAGGCAACTTATGAGTACAACCTTAGGAGGGTTTATACCCTTGCGTTACTATCCAAGGAGGCTTTAAAAATAGCGGAAGAAAATTTAAAGTTTTCAGAAAAACGGTTGAAATTGATTGAGGAGGCGTATAAATCCGGAAGGGCCAGTGGGGTGGATTACCTAAGGGCAACGGCGGATTACGAAAGCGCAAGGGCAAACCTATTAAACGCCGAAAACAATTACAAATCCTCATTAAAAACCTTAGCCTTATTTATCGGATTACCGGATACCGTAGAGATAGAATTAAAAGACAGCCTGAGTTTGGAGGATAAAGGCCTCCCGCAAGTTGAAATACAGAGATATGATATTGCATACCTTGAAGAGCAGGTAAAAATTTTAGAAAGTATGTCAAGGGAGGAGTTAAAGGGTTATTTGCCCACGATTTTCGGGCAGCTGGCCTTTAACTACCAAAGGCCCTTGGGACTTGAAGACAAATGGGGGAGCAACTGGGTAGCGGGTATTACCCTAAACTGGACATTGCTTGATGGTTTATCCCCTTCGGTAAAGGGTAAAAAGTATAAATTGCAGGCGGAGGCTTTAAAAAAGAGGATAGAGTTTTTAAAATTGCAGGCTCAAAAGGAAATAGCGGATGCACAAAGGGAATATGAATATGCGGTTGCAGTTCTGAATGCCCAAGAAAAGAGTTTGAACGCCATGAAAAAGGCCTTTGATTTGGCCTTGGAGGCTTATAAATCCGGGAGGATGACATACACGGAGTTCAAGCAGATTGAGTTGGCGTACTGGAACGCGCAACTATCTTACAAAAAGGCTATAAGCGATGTAAAATTGGCAAAGTTAAAGGTTAAATTCTTGGGTTTAACCTCCTTGGCATCAAGATGATTTAATCCTTTTCCTCCTCTCCTCTTGCAAAACTTTATGGGCTAAAAAAGTTGGGATTTCCCAACCGTTTTTCAGAAAATTTAAAACAACCTTTAAACTCGTATCCAAGGATACTTTATGTCCCGGTGAAACAAATAACAGTTTTTTACCGAGTTTGGGTCTTATAACCCATCCTATAATCCCGTTATCGTATTTGGAATACAGGGGTTTATATCTTTGAGGTGGGGGTTCTTCATACCTACCAAACAAAAGAGATTTTGCAACCCCAATACTCGGAACATCAAGGACAACCCCAAAATGGGAGGCTATTCCCATCCTTCTGGGATGTGCTATCCCCTGACCATCAATTAAATATAAGTCCACCTTTGTTTTTAACGATTCATAACCCTTTAAAAGCAAAGGCAACTCCCTATAAGCCAAAAATGTGGGTATATATGGGAAATCAACAAAACCTTCAACAACCGTTTTTTCTATTATTTTACCGTTTTTAAAATCAACCACAACGAATGCCGCAAGCCCCAAAGTTGGATTTTTCCAAATATCCAAAAAGGTTAAATCCGCACCGGCAACTAATTCCAACCTATCAAAACCATCCTTTAAAACTATCCTTTTGGCCAACTCCCTTTGCTCTTTTTCTAATCGCTTCCTATCAAATGTATCCAAGGCTTCGTAGGGTTTCCGTCATAACCCCTAAGAGTTCCTTAATATCGTCCGTTGTGAAATCTCCCATATGCCCCACCCTAAAAGTTTTATTTTTCAGTTGGCCGTACCCGTTTGCTATCGCATAACCCCTATTCCCCAATTCGGATAAAAATTTCCCAACATCAATATTTCTGTTGTTCTTTATGCAGGTTATGGTTTTTGACCAATAGCCCCTTTCGGGAAACATATCAAA
Organism: uncultured bacterium; assembly: GCA_964426895.1. Lineage (GTDB taxonomy): Bacteria > Hydrothermota > Hydrothermia > LBFQ01 > LBFQ01 > Caldipriscus. Next base: position 11,577 of record CAYRSH010000022.1, on the reverse strand, counting down.
GTGTTCAAGTGCCCAGGTTTGCACGAGTTTTGCCATTTCCTCATGCCTTTTATACCTGTTTTCCAACCCTTCCCTTTCAATCCTCTGCAACTGATAATCAAGGGCGTATAAAAGGGATATATTGGGTGTAAATGGGGTCTGTTTTCTCTCTTCATAGTATCTAAGCATCTCCTCAAAGTTGAAATACAAACCCTTATTTTTTATCCCCTTTGAAACCTCCATAGCCCTTTGGCTAACAAAGGCCACCGCTATTCCGGGGGGTAATCCAAAGGCTTTTTGAACGCTTGCCGTTATGGCATCAACATTCCAATTTTCAAGCTCTAAGTGTGTTCCCATCATTGATGTGACCGCATCCACTATTAAAAGCGTATCCGGGGATTTTTCTTTCAAAACCTCACCTATTTCCTTTAAAGGGCTCAATACACCCGTTGAGGATTCGTTATGTACAATTATTACCGCATCGTAATGCTCCTTTTTTACTTCTTCCTCTACCATCTCGGGTTTAACGGCCTTTCCCCATTCTATGTCGTATGATTTTACCCTTTTTCCGTTCAACTCGCATGCCTCAACCCACCTTTCGGCAAAAGAGCCGTTTTGCATAACCAAAACCGTTTCCTTAACGAAATTCCTAATAAAACCCTCCATCACACCCGTAGCGGATGCGGTAAAGACAAAGGCGTAGTGGTTTGTTTTGAAAAGTCTCCTCAGGGTTTCTATGATCCTTTCATACATTTCCGAGAATTCCTTAGATCTATGGCCTATAAGGGGTTTTGATTGTTGCTCCAAAACATCTTTCCTCACTTCTACGGGACCGGGTAAAAAAAGTTTCTTATGCATATCGGATATTCTAATGTTGAAAGAATTTCTCATCCTTAGAATTTCCGCTTATGAGGTGGATTATCTTAGTCGTAGGTTTGTTAAGCCTTATAACCTGTTCAAAAAGGGAAGATAACAGCATTAAAGGTTTGAGTTTTAAAACTTTGGACGGTAAAATCTATAAGTGGGAGGACTTACAGGGAAAGGTATTAATAATTGACTTTTGGGCTACATGGTGTCAGCCTTGCAGGAAATCCCTACCCGAGTTGGATGCGATTTATAAGGAGTATAACGGTAAGGTTGTGGTTATAGGTTTTTCAAAGGACGATTCGGAAGAGGAGGTTAAAAACTTTTTGGAAAAGGAGGTTAAAGCTTCTTATCCCATTGCTATGTCAAACCCAAAATTGGAAAAAATGTTCGGTGGTATATTGGGTTTGCCCACGAGTTTTTTGGTTGATAAGGATGGAAAAGTTGTTAGGAGGTTTTTGGGATATGTTCCCAAGGAAGTTTTAGAAGAAAACATAAAAAGGCTTTTATAAAAATTTCACCCTTATAATACCCGTCTCTATGAAAGTTGTTAAGTTTGGTAATATAATTCTCTTTATAAAGGATTTCCCGAGAACAATAAAACAGGTGGCGGTATTCTTAACGGTTATAATTTCTCTCTTCTTCGGAGGTTTAACATTTTTTTATTTAAGGTTTCTAAAAAAGATTTATACGCAAAGGGCTTATACCAACCTGATTAAAGAAAATCAAGAACTGAGGAAAACCCTAAGGGAACTTTCCAAAAAGTTAGATGATATGTATAATAGGCAAAAGGTACTGGCATCGGTCTTGAATATCCCCCTTTACGATATATTTTCCGAAAACTTCGCAATAGGTGGTCAGATAAGGGATGTGGATATTGACAAAATTACCTTATACGCAAAATTCCAAGAGGATATATTAAAACAGTTGGAAATAAGGGCGAAGTTATCAAAGGAGGAATTAAAGCGCATACCGAGCATACCCCCTATAAAGGGGGTTTTCTCTTCGGGTTTTGGGATAAGAAAGGATCCGTTTACAGGTGGTATTGAATTCCACAAAGGCATTGATATATCCGCCCCCACAGGTACTCCGATAGTTGCCACCGCCGATGGGGTGGTTGAAAAGGCGGGCTGGAATTCCGGTGGGTATGGGAACCAAGTGGTTATAGACCACGGAAACGGCATAAAAACCCGATATGCGCATATGTCCAAGGTGTTGGTTAAGGAAGGTCAAAAGGTAAGAAGGGGACAGGTTATAGGGTTGGTTGGAAGTACCGGGAGATCGGTTGCACCGCATGTGCATTACGAGGTTTATTTAAACGGGAACCCTGTAAATCCTCTGAGGTATATATTTGTTGATTTGAGATGAACTGCGTTTTCTGTAAAATAGTTAAAGGGGAGATAAAAGCCAAAACTATTTGTGAAAACGATAGGGCAATGGCCTTTTACGATATAAACCCGCAAGCCCCCATCCATGTCCTAATAATTCCAAAAAAGCATTACGAAAACCTTTTTGAGGAGATGGATGGGGAAGATGTTGAGGGGGTTTTAAACTGTATAAAGGATGTTGTAAATAGTTTAAACATAAAAGAGTATAGACTCGTGAGCAATGCGGGAAAAAAAGCCGGTCAGGAGGTTTTTCATTTACACATACATCTACTCGCGGGGAAGGAGTTTCCGGCCAATACGGTATGAGTATGGAGTGCGTATTTTGTAAAATAGTTGAGGGAAAGGAGCCTGCTAAAAAGGTTTATGAAGACGATAAAGTTTTGGTTTTCCACACATTGGTACCCGAAGCAAAAATTCATCTCCTCCTTATACCAAAAAAGCATTTCGTTAAGTTTGACGAACTTGATGTTGAAACCGCTTATGCCCTGTTTAACACAATTCCGAAAGTGGTTAAAATGTTAAACTTAGACCATTTCAGGATAGTGAATAAAAACGGTTATGGCGCGGGTCAGAGGGTGCCGCATTTACACATACACATACTATCCGGAAACTTCCCGAAAACTATATTACCGGAATAATATCAGCGTGGTTTTTGGATATAACGGCATAGGTTCGTGGTGTTTCGTAAATTTTTAGAATATCGGCTTGTGTTTTGTTGAAAATATATTCCGCTATGTTTTCAAGGGTGGGGTTATCAATGAAATCGTTTAAAAGGGTGTGGTCAAATTCTTTTACCACGCTTTCCGTTTTGGAAAAAGCCTCATCGTTTTTTGAAAACACCACAAGCAAATAGTTATGACCATGGGATTCCCTTTTGGCGCATTTCCCAAAAACTTTAAGGTTTTCCTCGTATTCAAATGTCTTTAATCCGAGCATATGGGCGGCGGAAAATTTGTAGGTTTTAAAATTTAGCCTTTCACCCTTTACCAAGATATACCCACCTTTATCCCCAACCCTTTCATACCTTTCAAAAAACCTCTTAGGGGAGGTAAAAATATTGTCCAAATCCTCAACAATGCCCCTACTATCCAAATCCCCTTTAACCCAAGTTTCGTATTTCCAAGTGGCACCGTTAAAGTTTAACCACTTAAAAGATCCGAGTAGATTATTTTTTCCATCGTATGCCCCGAAAACATCCTCATCCTCAAAAACTTTTATGGAATAAACATTTTCTAAAACACCCTTTACATTTTCGTAAAGAACTTTTGATATAACTTCAACCGTTGGATTTAAACCCTCAAATTCCGGTAGAGAATTTAAAAGGGTGTGGTCAAACCTTTCAATTATAGGATTAATCCTATCTTTTATTTCCGATATGTTCATAACCATACCCAAGTTGTTTATTTCCCCTTTAACAATAGCCCAAGCCTCATAATTATGACCGTGGAGGTTTCTTAGTTTTCCACCGAAATCGTAAAAATGTGCCGATTCAAACTCAAACTTCCTTGCCAAGAACATCACCGGAAATTATAGGGGAAAACATTTCTGTTTCTCAATTGCAAATGCATCTCATTTACATATTTACGGTTTGTTATAATCTTATCTCTATGTTAGAATATCCGATACTATGAAAGAAAGGGTGGATGTCTCAAGGCGCACATTCATAAAAATTATGGGGGGTGGGGCATTGGCTTTAATATCATCCCCCCTATGGGCGGAAATTTTTAAAGATGTGTTTGATAAGTTTGAACCCGTTGATATACAGAATCCTTTGGCGTATTATCCCAACAGGGGATGGGAAAAGGTGTATAGGGATATATGGGATTACGACTATGAATTCTCCTTTGTATGCGCTTCAAATGACACCCACGAGTGTCTTTTAAAGGCACAGGTAAAGGATGGAGTAATTATAAGGATATCGCCGACTTACAATTATCATAAGGCATCGGATATATACGGGAATATTTCAACCCAAAGGTGGGAACCGAGGTGCTGTGAGAAGGGTCTGGTTCTTGTTAGGAGGTTTTACGCGGATAGGAGGGTAAAATATCCGGTGGTTAGAAAAGGCTTCTACGAGTGGTATAAAGCGGGGTTTCCAAGGGATCCGGAAACGGGAAAACCTCCCGAGAGTTATTTCGCAGGTAGGGGTAAGGAGCCTTTTATAAGGATCACCTGGGATGAAGCGTTTGAAATAACCGCAAAAACTTTAAAGAATATAGCGGAAACCTATTCTGGCGACAGGGGAAGGGAATATCTTCTCAAACAAGGTTATGACCCAATTATGGTCAATGCCATGGAAGGTGCGGGAACAAGGGTACTCAAATTCAGAGGTGGAATGCCGACCTTAGGGATAGTTAGGATTTTCGGAATGTATAGACTCGCAAACTCTATGGCCCTCCTCGATTCGCATATTCGTAATGTTGGCCCCGATAAGGCAAAAGGCGGTAGGGGATGGGATAATTACTCCTGGCATACAGATCTTCCACCCGGTCATCCGATGGTAACGGGTATGCAAACCGTTGATTGGGATTTGGTATGCGTTGAACATACGGAACATATAGTGGTATGGGGGATGAACTGGATTTTAACCAAAATGCCCGATGCACATTGGCTAACGGAAGCACGCATAAAGGGTGCAAAGGTAACCCATATAACCTGTGAATATTCCGCTACCGCCACAAAAGCGGATAAGGTGCTAATAATAAGACCCGGAACGGACATAGCCCTGGCTTATGGCCTTTCTTATGTTATTCTTAAAGAAAACCTCTACGATGAGGATTATTTGAAGAAATACACGGATCTACCCTTTCTTGTAAGGATGGATAATTTAAAACTGTTAAAAGCCGAAGATATTTACGATAATTACGAACCCAAGCCTTTAAAGAATTTCATAAAGGTGGTTAAAAAAGGGGAAAAGATTCCCCCTGTATATAAACAGGGTACCCAAATCATAACCGAAAATATGAGGAAAGAATGGGGGGATTTCGTGGTTTGGGATAAAAGAAAAAATGAACCAGTAGTTACAACAAGAGATGATTACGGTAAAGAATTCAAAATAGATGCTGCCCTTGAAGGTGAATTCACTATCAAACTTAAAGATGGTTCGGAAGTTAAAGTCATGCCCGTATTTGAACTTATGAAAAGGTATATTCTGGACAACTTTGATCCGGATACCGTGTCCGAAATAACATGGGCTCCCAAGGAAGCCATATACGAAATAGCCAAGGACTTGGTAAAGTTCGCGGGGAAAACGCTTATAGCCGTGGGAATGGGACCCAACCAATTCTTTAACAACGACTTAAAGGATAGGGTCATTTTCTTCTTAGCCGCCCTTACAAAAAATATCGGTAGGGTGGGGGCAAATATAGGAAGTTATGCGGGAAATTATAGGGCAGCGCTATTTAACGGCCTACCAACATATATAGCGGAAGATCCGTTTAATATACAAACCGACCCCAACAAACCCGTAGAAGTAAAGCCTTATTTCAAACCGGAAAGCGTTCATTACTTTAATGAGGGGGATAAGATCTTGAAGATAGGAAATAAAGTTCTAACCGGCAAAACCCACATACCAACCCCTACAAAATCCATTTTGGTCTCAAACTCAAATTCACTAATAGGAAATGCAAAATGGCACTATGATACTGTAATGAATGTTTTTCCGAAGGTTGAATTCATAGGCGTTTTAGAATGGTGGTGGACTGCAAGTTGTGAATACGCCGATATCGTATTTCCTGTGGATTCTTGGGCGGAATTCAAAAATGTAGATGCAACAACAGGAGTTACAAATCCCTTCCTCGTAGTGTGGCCTAAATCTCCCATTCCCAGGATATTTAATACAAAAGGCGATATAGAGGTTTTGGCGGGGATAGCAAAAGCCCTTGGAGATATTACCGGGGATAAAAGGTTTTACGATTACTTCAAGTTCGTGTTAGAAGGCAAATCGGAGGTATATTTGCAAAGAATATTTGATTATAGCTCCACAACAAGGGGTTATAAGGTTGAGGAACTGGTTAAACTTGCGGAGAAAGGGATACCGGCATTAATTATGAGTAGAACCTATCCCAAATGGGTGGGTTATGAACAAGCGGTGGAGGACAAACCTTGGTACTCAAAAAGTGGGAGGTTAGAGTTTTATCGCGAAGAGGACGAGTTTATAATAAATGGGGAAAATATACCGGTTTATAGGGAACCTATAGATTCCACATTTTATGAGCCCAATGTAATAGTTGCAAAACCCCATCCGGCCATAAAACCCGAAACCCCTGAAAAATGGGGTGCCGATCCAAATAACCTATCGGCATATTACAGACAGGGTAGAAATGTGGTTAAGCCTTGGAGTGAGGTTAAAATAACCAAACATCCCCTAAATGAAAAGGATGAAAGGTTTAGGTTTATATTCCATACACCAAAATTCAGACATGGAGCACACACCACAGGTGTGGATTCGGATTTCTTGGCGGTTCTCTTCGGGCCATATGGGGATATATACCGTAGGGATAAAAGGATGCCACATGTGGTGGAGTATTTTGTGGATATTAACCCCCTGGATGCAAAAGAACTGGGAATAGATGAGGGCGATTATGTATGGATAGACGCCGATCCCGAAGAGAGACCGTTTAGAGGTTGGCAAAAATCCGAGAAGGAAAAAGTGGAAGTTGCAAGACTTATGGTAAGGGTTAGGTTTTATCCCGGAACCCCCCGTGGAGTGTTGAGGATGTGGCACAACGCGTATTCTGCAACCTTCGGGACAGTAAAGGGTCAAAAGGAAAATAACAACGGTTTGGCAAAGAACAAATATACCGGGTATATATCCTTCTTCCGCTATGGTTCTCATCAGAGCTGTACACGGGGGTGGATCAAGCCCACCCATATGACGGATACACTTATAAGGAAAGACTTATTTGGCCAAGTTATAGGTAAGGGGTTTGCCCCAGATGTGCATTGTCCCACGGGTGCACCAAGAGAATCCTTTGTAAAGATTGAACTTGCGGAAAAGGGTGGAATAGGGGGTAAAGGTAAGTGGATATTTGCGGAAAAGGGATGGGCACCCACTTACGAGTCCGAGGAGTTAAAGGAGTATATGGAAGGGAAATTAATATAAAGGAGGTAAAACTATGCCTAAGGTTTATAATTGGCAGTTAGGCCGTAAGATGGAGTATAAGTATGAAGAGGCGAGGCCTGAGAGGCAAATTGCTTGGGTATTTGATATAAACAAGTGTATAGAGTGTCAAACTTGTACCGTAGCCTGTAAAACTACCTGGACATCGGGGAAGGGTCAGGAGTATATGCTTTGGAACAATGTTGAAGTAAAGCCCTATGGAGGATATCCCATAGGTTGGGATGTAAAAATACTCTCCATGCATAAAAAGGCGGATAATAGGAAGACTCTGTTTGAAGTTGCACCAAATGGCGAGGTTGTTCTCGGATACCTACCCGAAGACGAAGATTATATGTATCCCAATTTTGGGGAAGATGTGTGTTATGGAATAGTGGAAAAAGGTGCCTTTTTTAACGGAATACATCAGGTTTGGATGTTTTACCTCGCCAGAATTTGCAATCATTGTACATATCCCGCATGCTTAGCCGCCTGCCCGAGAAAGGCTATTTATAAGAGAAAGGAAGATGGAATAGTTCTCATAGATCAGGAAAGGTGTAGGGGATATAGGGAGTGTGTTAAGGCCTGTCCATATAAGAAGGTTTTCTTTAACGCTTTGACGAGGGTATCCGAAAAATGCATAGCGTGTTATCCCCTTATAGAAAGGGGTGAGCAACCGAGATGCGTGCAAACCTGTATAGGTAAGATAAGACTACAAGGATTTATTAGTAATCCCAACAACCCAGATCCGGAAAATCCTTTGGATTTCTTAATATATATAAAGAAAGTGGCCCTACCACTCTACCCACAATTCGGATTGGAACCCAATGTGTATTACATCCCGCCGGTACATGTTCCAAGAAGATTTTTATACCAAATGTTTGGAGGCAAGGAGAGGGTGGAAGAGGCTTTAAAGGTTTATGAAAACGCCAAGAACGATAAGGAACTCTTAGGAGCCTTACTGTTATTCGGCTCAACGAACAAGATTATTCACAAGTTTAAGGTTGATAAGAACTACGCTTATGGGTATGATGATAAGGGCAATCTAATAGCAAAGGTGCCCTTCAAAGAACCCGTATATATAAGGCCTTATTACGATAAGGAACACGATGTTTATAGGCTTAATATAACATAGGGGGGGATATGAAAAGGCTTTTACCCGTATTAATATTTTTATCCTGCGCAACCCCAAAAGGGGGTAAAGAAAAAGCCAGTATAACGGAAATGGAGTTTAAAGACAAGGTCGTAGCAATATATGTGGATGAAATTCCTTTAAAGGATCCAAACGCAAATGAATGGAATTTGGCTCCAAAAACTATAATAAATCTCTTGCCGCAGAACATAATAGTTCCCAAAAAAACCGTGGGCGAACCCAAACCTTTAGAAGTGCGGGCGATTTATACGGATAAAGAGGTGGCTTTCTTATTAACATGGGAAGATAAGACCGAAGATATATTTGACTTCTCAAATAGATTTACCGATAAGGTCGCAATACAAATACCCTTAAACCCTAACGATTTGCCGAGTTATATGATGGGAAACATTGGGGGTAGGGTTTATATAGTAGAATGGAAGGCCTTATGGCAATGGGATGTAGAAAAAGGGTATGCGGACATAAACGACATATACCCCAATTATTGGGTAGATTTTTACTGGTTTGTTAACGACGGTAAGGATACCATCCGTACAGAACCACCAAAGATAAGCGAATTTAAGGATAGAAGAGCTTTTTCGTTCATTCCGGCTTACTCGGCCGGAAACCCGGATATGGTGATAAACAAAAAGTGGCCGGTTATGGAGTTTTCCGCCGAAGGATTTGGAACGCTAACCCCCCACAAACATCAGGACGCAAGGGGTTGGGGTGTTTATGATAACGGTAAATGGAAGGTAATAATATCAATACCTCGTGTGCCTTCGGATGAAAATAATGCCCAGATATATAAAGGTACATCGGTGGCTTTTGCGGTTTGGAACGGTTCGGAAGGGGACAGAGGTTCGCGCAAATCCTATTCTATGTGGATACCTTTGGAGTTAAAATGAAGGATTACATCGTAAAAGCGGATATTTATAGGGTTTTTTCGCATATATTTTCCTATCCAGAGGATAAGAAATCCTTGGAGGACTTTATAGGTGAAGTTGGGAAGTATTATCCCAGAATAAAATCTATCATCCCCATATACGAAGACCTCAATTACTCTTATATCCCCTTTATGAAGGGTGAAATACCGTTATCCTGCGGGTCCTATATACCTCTTGGAACATTAAATATATTGAAAACCTACAAGGCCTTTGGTGTGAAGCCCAAAAGCGGAGATAATCCGGATTCCTTGCCCTACATTCTCCAATTTATGTCCTTATTATGTCTAAAAATAGCCCTGGCGCCGGATGAGGAAAAAAGGGAAATTACCCTTAACGCCTATAAAACCCTACTAAAAGAATATATGGAGCCTTTTACCGACAAACTTCTGAAAAGGGTACGCGAAAAGTTGGGGGATGGATTTTATAAAAATGCAACGGAGGCTTTGGTGGTATTTATAAAGGAGGAGGTGAAAAATGTTAATAGTGATAACACAAATGGCTTTTGATTTTTTCGGGCAGTTCAGGAGTAGATTTGAATATAGAAACAACAGGGATTTTACGGAAGATATAACGGATATGATTTGGTTTGTGAATATGAGAACCAGGTTGGGTTTTAAGGTTAATATCAACGAAAACCTTATGCTTAAAGTTGTCTTTCAGGATTCCAGATTATACGGTTCCGGGGGTTTTTCATCGGGCGCTTTGGAAGGTATATCTTACACCGCTACCAACTCCCTTGATATAGAGAACTTAGATTTATCGGAAGCCTATGCCGGTTTAATCGGTGAAAAGTTTAAAGCATACATAGGAAGACAGAGTTTCTTCTACGGGGAGCATAGGCTAATAGGAACTTTTGATTGGTCAAATGTTGGGAATTCTTTTGATGGGTTCAGGATAATTGGGGACTTTGGAGATTTCGGTGTAGAGGCTTTTACCGTTATACTTAGAAACCGCTATGTAACGGAAGGCCCCGTTGAAAAACCAACGGGGGATAGCGTTTATTCAATTTTGGGAGGCTTGTATTCCATTATATACAATATACACCCTTATGTTTTTATACTTTACGATAATTTTTCGTATGGAGGTGGAGGTATAGGATTCCCCGAAAATAAAACCCCAAAAAATGCTAAAATTATATCACCCGGTGTGTATTCAAACGGTGAATATAAACTTGGAAATATTAAACCCTTTTACGCTTTTGAGGCCACATATCAGTTTGGAAACGCCTGGGCATATACTATGAATGCCTTTGCGGTTTTTGGAAGGATAGGTGTTAATATAAGGTCCATAGGAACATATATTGAATACAACCTCGCCAGCGGAACCGATACCCTTTCTTTAAAGAAAGGTATAAGAAGGACACCATATAATTTCTTCCCAACTAATCATCTACATTACGGTTTTGCGGATATGTTTTCTTGGAAGAACCTAAAAGCTTTGAGATTTAATGTTCAGGCTAAATATTCCAATACTGGTATATATATAGATTTTTGGAAATTTTCCCTGTATTCCAAATACGATAAATGGTATCATGCCGGGCAAGGCATATATCTCGACCCCAAAGGTTCATCTTCCGATGCCGGATACGAAACGGATCTAACCATAGAGATAAACCCGATAAAAAACTTAAAAATTTCCTCCGGATTTTCGCATTTTATCCCGGGAGAAGTGGTGAAAAAGTCCCATACAGACGCAGGATTGAAGGTTTCCCCTATGGAATGGGGATTTTTACAAGTTGTAATCAATTTCTGAGAAAACCATGAAAAGGGGGTTAATATTTTTTGGCATAGCCTTAATGCTTTTGGGTACCAAAAAGGGGATAGATGAGAATCTTGCCAGGGAAGGTGAAAAACTCTTCAAATCCAAGGGATGTGTGGCCTGTCATACGATTGGTAAGGGGAAACTCGTGGGCCCGGATTTGAAAGGCATAACGGCCAAGAGGAAGTACGCATGGCTAATAGCCATAATTACAAATCCGGATTCTATGCTAAAATATGATAGTATAGCAAAGTCTTTGCGAGAAGAGTATGGAGTTGATATGCCCAATCAAAATGTTAGCGTGAAGGAGGCGAAGGCCATAATAGAGTACTTAAAGAAATCCGAGGAATAGAATAGGTATTGCGTACATATCAGTTTAGGGGTGGGGGAAGTAGAAATCGTATTATCTAT